>SUVX01000146.1 GCA_015061725.1 Lentisphaerota bacterium | reverse complement strand
TTCTGCGGCGCCTGACTCCGTACCATTCCGTACTTATCCGTACTCATCCGTACAAACGCGCCGCCCTTTGATAACAGCATGCCGCAGCGGTTATACAAAACACCTGTTTTACAAGCAGCATTCACCAATAGTTCAATCAAGGTAAAATTTCTGAATTTTGCCTGCCCTTTGGCAGTACATTCAACGGACTTGAAAATACTCATTCTGACAATCCTTCTTTTGATTTGATCTCAGATAAAAAGACAGAAGCTGCTTCACGCCGGGCTCTGATTGCCTCATCATGCTTGCCGAAAAGATTGGTGAAAACAAGACAATACTTTCCCGTACCGGGGTCGATCCACAAACTCTGCCCGCTGGAACCGCTGTGATAGATGGTTTTATCAGACAGTCCGGCGGCCCGCATTGCAGGGTCAAGATTCCAGCCGAAAGAACGCGCAAGTTTCCCCGCCGGAGCAAGGTTTTTATACATCAACTTTTGAACGATATCCGTCTTGAACACACCTTTGCCGCCATTTAAAATCATACGGGCATATTTTGCGACATCCAACGGCGTGGTAAATATGCCGGCATTGCCCATGGCGCGGGGTTGAAATTTGCGCGCCCACATATCAAAAATAACAGCCGGATCGCTCTTTACGCAACGGCTGTGGATAACCAGACGGCGACGGGTATGGTCAAGCGGAATGCCCCAGCTGGTATCTGTCATTCCAAGCGGAGCAAAGAGATTTTTACGGGCAAATTCTGCAAGCGGTTCGCGGGAAATGTTTTCAATGATGAATCCGAGAAAATTATAATTGACACAGCTGTAAAGATAAACGGAGTCCGTTCCGTGCGGAAAAGGCGAACGCAGCATCCGTTTCATCAAAATATCTTTGGATACATTTCGCGGATAATCAGGTTCTATCCCCGAATAATGCGCAGCCAGATGACGGACCGTTACCGGATGCGGAATTTTCCCTTTGTACTGCTCCAGATAAGTTCTGAAGTCGTTTTCCACATCAAGCAATCCTCTTTCAGCAAGAAGCAGCACACACGTTGCTGTTCCGAGAGGTTTGGATACGCTGGATATATCAAATACCGTATCCGCAGTCATCAGGCGGCGGGTATTTCTGTCGGCAATTCCGGCACAGAATACCTGCTGTCTGCCTTCCCTGTCCCCGGAAATAACAACAGCACCGTCAAAGATGCCGTTTGAAATATGTTTTTCAATGCAGGCACGGGTTTGTGCATACGGCGGCACAACAGTACATCCGGCAACGGCAAGCAGCAGCAAGGTGGCAAAATATCTCAAACTTTTTATATTCATAAATCCTGTCACGATCTTTTTTATATCAAACAAAGAAGGGTTGATTACACCCCAACCGATATACAATATAGACACAACCGCCTGTTTTTGCAACAGAAAATATCATTTTTTCGCGAAAAATACCTTTTTTCATCTGTTCAGAAAATGTCCATTCTCCGATTTGGTTTCAGATATTCATTTCAAGCAGTTTTTATTCCACATAAAGCGAATATTATTTCAAAATAACAGCAAAATACAGAATATTATTTCAAATCAGCATATTTTTTCAAAATAACATTAGATTTTATCGCATTCTTACAGTATTTTATATAAACAACAAAGCAACAGGGGAAATTTTTATGGACAACGTGGACATTGCCATTCTGCACGAACTGCAGCTTGATGCCCGTATTCCCAACAGCAAACTGGCGGAAAAAGTACATCTTTCCCCCTCTGCTGTTCTGGAAAGGGTCAGAAGACTGCGGAAAAGCGGTATTATCAAGCAATTTTCAACTCTTTTGGATACGCAGGCACTCGGATACAATCTGACCGTCATGATGGAGTTGAGAATCGAACGCAATCTCTGCGGCAGTTCCATTTCAAAAGAACTGGTAAAGTTTCCGGAAATTCTGGAAATTCACGATGTCGCCGGAGATTGTGATTACCTTTTAAAAGTTGTCGCCCGCGACAGTGATTCCCTGCGCAATACCATGCGCGCCATCGGCGCCATTCCCGGCGTACTGTCTTCCCAGACAAAGCTGATTCTGGGAACAATCAAATCAGAACTTTCACCTCAAATCAAACAAGAGAAAACAAATGAAAAATAAACAGTTTATCGGCTTGTTGTGCGCTTTTATCGCTACTATGTGCTGGGCATGCAACTACCCCGTCAGCCGCCTGATGCTCGGCGGAACTCAACTGGATGAATGGTATCTTTCTTATCTGCGTATTATCATCGCCGTTTTATTCATGCTGCCCTTTACCTTCAAAAGCGGCGACTGGCAGCTTTTCAGAAAAAACTGGAAATTTGACTGGAAAATGTTTCTTTTTCTCGGATGCTGCAGTATTATTGAGGGTGTTCTCTGTTTTGTTGCGCTTAAATACACCACAGCCGCACGCGCCTCTCTCATGGCAAATACCGCCCCCGTTTTTACGCTGCTCATTTCTCTGCTCTTTGCAAAAGAAAAGGCTAATGCTTCAAAAATAGCAGGCATGATTCTGGGGTTGTGCGGAATCGTTCTCGTTGCCCTGTCTCAGGGAAAAGATATTTTCTCCTCGGGAATTTCCACGCTCGGCGGAGATATGCTGGCTGTCATATCAGGTATTTTCTGGTCGCTTTTCACCGTCTTCGGCGGCAACGTCTCAAAGAAATACAGCGGATTATTCTGTTCAGTGATGTTCCGCGCAACAGGATTGTTTCTGATGATTCCCGTCCTGATTATTTTTAACAGCAAAATCACCTTTGATCTGCCGCCGCGCGTCTGGATAGGAACATTTTATCTTGGAATCATATCCAGCGGCGTTGCCGTAGGTATCTGGAGTTTTGCCCAGAAATACGTCAAACCGGGCGCTCTGGGCGCTTTCGGATATTTGAGCGCATTGAGTGCAACCGTTTTTTCAATGATTTTTCTCAAAGAACAAATCACCCTGCCCTTTGTCATCGCATTCATCGCCATTTTAAGCGGCGTATTTCTCATGATCAGAAACAAAGAATAGAAGTTGACACATCTGTTCCGCCGTGTTATATTAAAGAAGACGATTTTACAACATTCAGACAGGAGATTTTTCGTATGCCGTCACTTAAATTTGAAACTTCAGTTACTCTCTCTCAGGCTCAGGAACAGGCGATTGCTCTTGAAATCACAACTCTTGCGGCTCAACTTTTAAATAAGCCTGTCGCCGTTATTCAGGTGAGAGTCCAAAGCGGTATCACCATCTCTTTCGGCGGTGAAATCACTCAGGATTCCGCTTTTCTCGGCATCGCCCTCATCGGTGAAATCAACCCCGATGTCAAAAAAGAACTCCCCGCAAAATTTGCGGAACTCTTTGCAAAATACGACATAAACCCCAAGCACATTTTCCTCAACTATCAGGAAACCACTCCCTCCGCCTGGGGCTGGCTCTGACGCTCTGTTTCAGATAAGGACAGATAGGAATCAGGGGGGAAGAGGAAAAACTTTTTTTCACGAGAAAAAGCCGAAACGTCGGCTTCGGTATATTTTTATCTCCCTACTTGTCCGCCGTAGCCTTGTGCGAAGGCGGATCTCCTTTTCAAAAAAAGCGACGTATTTGAAAAAGTCAAGGACAGTAACCTATCGGTAATATCTACCCGTATAGGGAACAGAGCCTCTTCAAGATATTATGAGAGACACAAGAGGTCTCTCATTTTTTATGTCTGAAAACAAAAAAATGGTTTGCCTCTTGATAAAAACGGATTTATGTTAATCCAATAACAACGAAGTCGCATAGTAGGCTTC
>SUVX01000145.1 GCA_015061725.1 Lentisphaerota bacterium | reverse complement strand
TCACTACGAATAGATTACGCCGAGACAAGCAAGGCGGCAAAGCCGCCGTCTTCACATCTTCACTGCAAACGCAAGTTTTGCAACTTCACATCTATTGCTCCCGTTGGTCGCAGCCGGGGGAATACAGTTTTTTATCTTTTTGTGTTTTTTTCAAAAAAAAATCAAACGGGGTATTGACACACCGTTGTTTTTGATGTATAATAAAAGCGTAATGATATATCATAAAACAGGGTGTTGTTATGAAAAAAACGAAATATGAGGCACTTGCCGACAGTCTTTTACGCAAGATCAACCGTGGTGTTTATCCCGGAAGCAAACTTCCGTCGATGTCAGCGATTGCCAAAGAATATGCCGTCAATCTCCAGACCGCAAACCGCGCGGTAAAGTTTCTGGAACAACAGGGAATCGTCACTTGCTTTGCGGGCAAAAAAGGTACTGTCATCAATGCCGCAAGAGCAACTCTTTCTGAAGTCGGCAAAACCGGCAGCAGTTCGTTTATGGTCGATCAGGTTTTCAGCAGTCCGGTACGGAACAGATTGCGTTTTCTGCATAATTACTTTAATGACAATATGCAGAGCTGTTTCAAGGAGTGCGCTCGGCGTTTTACGCAGCGTTACCCCTGGACTGAAATTGAAATCATTCCAATCGATACCCTCAAACGCATTGAGAATGACGAGATCCCTTATGACACGGTGTTGCTGAACGGACGGGATGTCAGTCCCTTTGCCCGTAAAGGACATTTTTTTAAACTCAAAGATTATCCTGAACTTGCAGAAATCTGCGAAGAAGAGTTCTTCCCCGGTATCTGGAAAAACTGCCGTGTGAAAAACGATCTTTATGCCGTTCCTTTTTCGTGGAGCGTTCCGCTTGCCGCTGAACGCGGAAAAGAATCTGCTTTTTCATGGCAGACCCCTGAAATCGCGCAACGTCATCCGGGGTCGTTCAATATCGGATTTTACAGCCTGATCTGTCTGTTTCTCGGGGAACCCTTTCAACTTGATCTTCTGCCTGAAAAAAAACAGGTGTTTCATGAACTTCTGGCATTTATCAGAAAACTCTGCGTATCGCCCGACGGCGAACTTCTCTTCTGGGATAATCCGGCGGCACTCCGCAGTTTCAATGTAAAAAAGAACAATTTTATCTACGGATATTATTCAAATATCAATACCATCATCGGCAGGGAAAAAGATTGGCATTATTCCGTATTGCCCCCTTGTCCGCGGGGCGTAAATATCATGGTGAGCGAGTGTCTTGCCGTCAATGCCCGCACGAAACTGCTCCCGGAGTCTCTTCTGTGGCTGAAACTTCTTCAAAGCAGAGAGGCTCAGGAGATTTTCATGCAGCAGTCCTGTTTTCTGCCCATCCGCAAAGCAATGGCGGCACAACTGCCCGAAGAGTTGGTCAAATGTCTGGAACAGGCTTCTTTAAATGCGGTTCATCCGAAATTATCCTCTGAGGGACTTTACCGGCTTTACAGCGCAGTATATCCCCTGCTTGCCCGGTGTTTCTCAGGTGAACTTGATGAGGATGAAACTGTTTCACTTATTATTGAACTTCTGCACGAAGAAATTGTGCTGGATCATTTAAATATTTGAGTTTTTTATGTGGAGTGACAAAGAATTTGCCCGCAACTGTCTGGAATTTTTTGATTTTGCCGTTGCAAGTGCCAAAGTTTTCAAAAAATTGAATCCGGAGAAAACGTTTTCTGAAATCCTGAAAAATCACACCATGCTGCCGTGGTCTTTGCGTAATTCAACGGCGGAGTGCAGTAATTACCCCGCTTCTGCGCTTGCATTTCTTGAAGAAGCCGACAGCGATCCGGATAAAGCGGCAGCAAAGTTCCATCCTGAACTGGAAAAAATTGCCGCAGCGAACAGTTCTTCAGCGCAGGTCTGGAATCCGCAGTTCAAGCCGGGTATGTCGCTGCGCTGGCAGGGACCGCACCCCGACCTTGAACCCAATATTTGTATTATCCATATGTGGAACGGCATTGCGCCCAAATCTTTTCTCAACGAAAAACGTTATCTGGCAGAAAACTTCATGTCCATTCTGGATGAATCACAAAAGGCTCATCCCTTTGATACGCTGCAGACTTTCAGCTGGCTGAATGCCAATTTGCGCTTTCTCTCCTTTTTTCCGCAGGAGTGGCAGGATAATGCTCAGGAACCTCATCCGGGCATGTATGCCAACATGGGATTTCTCGGACAATTCGTTACTGCCGACGGCAGATTGAACAAAAAAACCGCACAAATGTATCTGGACAGCGGTGAACTGCCTTTCAAACCCCGGACATGCTTCTGCTCGTATGAAGCAATGCGGGAACACCTGAAAAAGAATTTCTTTTAATTTTACGGAGAAGAAAAAATGGCAACAGTTAAAATGAAAACGGTCCGGCGTTTTGAGTTGGATACGGAGCGTTTTCCCGCCGTCGTGATCGAAAGCGACGACTGGGGCGCAGCGGAGGTCGTCCCCCGCGAAGAACTGTGCGAAACAATTTCAAAATTAACGCCCAGCGGTCCGGTTTACTGCAAACTTGAAAGCCCTGAAGAGTTGGAAGGTATTTACCAAGTCCTTGAAAAACATCAGGGCAGAGACGGTATTCATCCGGTATTTACCGCCTTTACCAGCGTCGGCAATCCTGATTTTGCAAAAATCAAAGCGGATGGATTTACGCGTTATCACGACATTGCCATTGATGAGGGGTTCCCTCCCGGCTGGGACGGAAAAGGATTGATTGAAACATACCATAACGGCATGAAACGCGGCGTGTGGAGTCCGGAATATCACGCAAATTTGCACCACACCAGTCCCGTGTTGTGGTTCAAATTATTGCAGGAAGACTCTCCTGAGGGGGAAAATGCCCGCAAACTTTTTGATTTGAATTGTTACAGTCAGGTGAGCCATCTGCCGGAATATACAGGGTACACCATTGATGAAATGCGTGAAACCATCCATACCGGATTTGCACGGTTTGAACGGATTTTCGGATACCGTCCCAAGGCGGCAGTCACCAGTGATGCCTTTCCTGAAACGGTGAAATTGTGGGCAGAAGCGGGCGCGCGTGCGGCGTGTCTTGTCAATTTCCGCACCAACGACGGCAGTGTGGTCCATTACAAGACCAAGCCCTGGAACTTTCAGGACCCCGGCGCGCGGTGCGGCGATTACGATACTGAAAAAGATATCATTTACCTTACCCGCAACGTCTGGTTCGATCTTGCCGGACTGGAATACGTCAAAGGTGTTCCGGCGGAAGAGGCTTTTGAAACGACCTTGAACAACTTTGACAAATACCGTGATCCGGCAGTCGTACAGATGCACCGTGTAAATTTTTCAGCATATCCGGCAAGTTCGATCCCCCGCCGTCTGGAAGCGTTGGATAAATATCTTGATATGCTCAAAGAAAGAAAAGTCTATTATCTGACGACGGGTGAACTGGCTGATCTCTATTATCAGGGCTGGTCAGAAAGACGGGTTCCCGGCGGTACGCTCATCCGCAAGTGGAACGCCTGCGGATTTACCGCAAAAGGCGTCTTTGATCTTGACAACAGAAAAACAGTTGATGTGAATGAAAATACGATCGGTAATTTTTTACAGAAATGAAAGGGGGTTACAGATGAAAACTTTTAAGAAATGGTGTAACTGCATATTGTCGGACAATTCGGACAGGTCGGACAGGTCGGACAAATCCGCATGGGCGGCAAGGCGTTTTACGCTGATTGAACTGCTGGTGAGTGCTGCTTGTCAAACAGGTGTTTTGTATAACCGCTGCGGCATGCTGTTATCAAAGGGCGGCGCGTTTGTACGGATGAGTACGGAT
>SUVX01000058.1 GCA_015061725.1 Lentisphaerota bacterium | reverse complement strand
CGGAACGCTGCCCGTCGCTGAAATCGTGGAACGCGCCCGGGAGTATTGCGACTTTACCGCCATTTCCGGACATTGCAGAAAAGTAGAGTTTCCGCGTATTAAACAGCAGTATGCCGAAGTGCTTAAAGCGCGTCAGAAATTTGATATCCCCATTTTCTGTACGGCTGAAACAGAGTTCCCTGTTCCCCGCCATGTGATGCTCGTTACGACGCCGGAGGACCGGGAACTTGACCTTCAGCGTATGGTCTGCGAACGGTTCTGCCGTTATGAGGGCAATGAAGGAATCGAAAAGGCGATGGAGGAGCTGCGTTTTGTTGAAGAGAACTGGAAAGATAACGTTTTCATGATCTTCAACCACCCCAATTCTCCGGATGTGCCGGGGGAGGATTTGATGCGTCTGGCAACGTCTCCTGTTTTCAAAGTTCTTGCCTGTCAGGACAGAGGTGAACGCCGCGCACCTCAAACCTGGGATATCGGCGCAGAATGGGATCAGCTGCTTACAGCCGGATTCCGCATTTCTGCCCGTTGCGGTGCAGATTTCCACGGACACTTCACAGACGGCGGACACGATTATCTGCCGGGCGAGTTTGTTCAGGATTGTCTTCGGGTTGAAAAGAATGATTACAAATCTATTCTCAATGCTTACAAGACAGGAGCCTTCTATACCATGTGCGGCAATCTGATGGATAATCCTGAATTCTCTGTTTCCGGGGAAAACAGCGTGCGCCAAATGCACCTTGCTTTTGACCTCAACGGAGAACTGGATAAACTTGAAGTCGTTTCAGAGGGAAAAGTGATTGCAGAATTTACAGAGTTCTCTGATCACTTTGATGAAACTTTTTCTGTTCCTGACGGCAGGTATTACCGTGTGCGCGGAACCGGAAAAATGCAGAAACGCTGGTACACCGAAGGGGAATTTGAACCGTTTTTCCTGCTTAACCCCATTTATTTCTGAGGAGAAAAATGCTTTTAGTCCGTCCCATCCACGAACCCGAACAGTTGAAATGTTATGAGTTGGGTGTTGAAACACACATCACCCGTGACGATATCAAAGAGGGATATGAAAAATATATCCCCTTTGTTCACGGAGTCCATCTGCCCTATAAAGATGTCAATCTTGCCGCCTTTGATCCTGAAGAACGCCGCGCCGGTGTTGAACACATCAAAAAATGTGTGGAAACCGGCTGCCGTTATCCTGTTGACCGTATGGTGATGCATCCCTGCGGAACTTTAAGTTTTCAGGGTGTTGAGTGCGGAACTTATGCTCCTGTTGTCGATTGTCTGCGGGAAATTGCCGATTTTATGGCGCAGAAAGGATTGATACTCTGTCTTGAAAACCAGCTTTACAAACCAGTTGATGTGCGTGTGGTCGTCGGTTGTCACAGTGAAGAGTGGTTTCAGCTTTACCATGATATCAACCGTCCGAATGTGAAACTTACCTTTGACAGCAGTCACGCCGCCAGCTGCGCCGCCGAGGAAGAAGATGATGAAAAACGCCTGAAAGCTCTCTGGCGTTATCTGGAACACCCCGATTATATCGGACGTTTCCACTGGTCCGACTCCCGTATCACCGGCGGAGAATCTCTTTTCAACGATATGCACCTTGTGCCGGGGCAGGGGGATCTGCCGCGTGAATTTCATCAGGCAATCTGGAATCATCCGGCAAGAAAACTCCTTGAACAGCGCTGTCCCTTTGAACTGGTCGTTGAGGGGTTGAAATTTATCGCAACCTTGTAATAAAAAAATTTGAAAACGCCGCCCGGTTGTATTTTATTGAGTACAGAACAGGCGGAGTTTTTTTTATGCAGTTGTTTATACTTGATTATGCCCCCCGGCGCGCCGCCGGAATGCTCTGCGATGTGCATTTGCGAAAAATGTGTCTTGAAACGGCGCAGATTTTATCAGGAGTTCTTTTTCTTCAGGGGAGGGACCCTTCTCCCGGAATGCCCAAAGTTTACAATCCGGCACATCCTGTGATAAAAGCACTTGATTCACCGCAGAAGATCAACTGGGTCATTCTCTACAACAAGTCATTGCACCGGGAGTATTTCCGCCGCTTCGGCAGAAAACACGCCTATCACTTTTTATGTCCGCAATACAGAAAAAGATTGTGGCGAGATAACGTGAAACTGCACAAAAAAACTCTCTCCTTTGCCCGCAATTTCAAAGATGCTGAAATTACTGAACCGGATATCGTCCGCGCATACCGCTTGTATTACCGTTATAAAAAAACGCTTTTGAGATTCTGGCGTTACACCAAAACGGCGGAACCGGAGTGGTTAAAGTTCTGAAATTGCTTTTTTTTTATGCAGGAACGTGATTTTTTTGATCATAACTTCTTGTAGTAAGTGACACTTTCAAGTTTGGCTTCGCCGAAACCTGCTCTCTGATAGGCTCTGCGGGCGGGAGCGTGTCCCTCATCCAATCCTGTTGTCACCTGGGCAAGCGTCATTCCCGCCTCTTGGAATATGCGGAAGAGTTCTGCGTAAAGAGCCTGACCCACGCCCTTGTATCCGCTGGTTTTATCCACGGCATTGTTGTTGATGATGCCGACTTTGCGGACTTCATCCAGATACCAGGTGGCAAAGCCGATGATTTTCTGATTTCTGTCAACGGCAACGATGATTTTGTCCGGGTGATTTTCAACCCAGCTTGCAAGCTGATGGCGTTTGTCTTTTTCTGCCAGCGGGCGGGTCTGGTTCAATATCTCTTTTCCCAGCTGTTTTCTGAAAGAATCAAAAATCGGTTTCCAGGCAAGTTCGGCGATATCCTGCACGCGTTCCAGATCGCCTGCAGCAAAGGGACGGATGGAAAAATCTGACATGGATTGAACTCCTCAAAAATAAATTGTCATGTTCGTTACCGGGTTTAGTATACCACCTGTTTTATGATTTTTCAAATGGCGTTTGAAAAATAAGCTGCAAAGTGGTAAATTAAATGGAACATCAACTCAGGAGAATTTTATCATGGAAAATATGCCGCAGGTCTATCCTGAAAGGGAACCGCGTTTTAAAGCACTTGTTCCCTTTTTGGTTTTTGTCGTCTTTTATGTCGGACTTTCTGTCTGGTCGGGGGATTTTTACAGCGTTCCCATGCCGGTAGCGTTTCTGATTGCTTCAGCTTCAGCACTTCTGCTTGACCGTCACCGCACGCTTGCTGCGAAAACAGAGATTTACGCCAAAGGTATGGGCGACAGCAATATCATGATCATGTGTCTGATCTTCATTCTCGCCGGAGCCTTTGCCGGAACCGCCAAAGCCATGGGAGCGGTGGATGCCACGGTTCTGGTTGCAAGAAATCTCATTCCCGGAAACTTGCTGCTCTGCGGATTCTTTCTCGTTTCATGTTTTATTTCTCTTGCCATCGGAACCAGTTGCGGAACGATTGCCGCTTTGACACCCATTGCCGCAGGACTTGTCAAGGCGATGGGGATTTCTCCGGAACTTATGATCGGAGCCGTCATCGGCGGCGCCATGTTCGGAGACAATATGTCCATGATCTCCGACACCACCATTGCAGCGACCCGCACGCAGAATGTTGCCATGCGCGACAAGTTTCTGATGAATCTTAAAATGATTTTTCCCGCCGCTGTTGCCGCAATCATCCTCTATTGGATAAGAGGAAAGGGAGCAGGCGCAGGAACTGTTCCGGGGGCTGTTACTTGGAAACATATCGTATCTGTAATTCCCTACATCGCCATCCTCGCCGGTGCATTGGCTGGCATCAACGTCATGGCGCTGTTGTTTCTGGGAACGGTCACGGCGGTTGTGATCGGCATTTTTTCAGGAACGCTCTCTTTCTGGACAGCTCTTGCCGAGGCCGGAAAAGGCTGCTGCGGTATGTCTGAAACGCTGATTGTTGCCCTGCTTGCCGGAGGATTGCTCCGTGTCATTCAGCACAACGGCGGAATCAAATATCTGCTTGAAAAAATAGAAAAAGCTGTTTCCGGAGAACGCGGCTGTGAGCTGGGCGTTGTTTTTCTTGTGGGAGCAGTGAATCTCTTTACCGCCAACAACACCGTTGCCATTGTGATTGCCGGACCCATTGCCAAAGCGCTTTCAGATAAATTCAACTGTGATCCGCGCCGCATTGCAAGTATTCTGGATACGACTTCATGTGTGGTTCAGGGGGTGATTCCCTACGGCGCGCAGATTCTTATTGCCATCGGCGTTGCCCGCAGTGCCGGAATCGAGATCCCGTCTCTCGGATTGATTTTGTGCCTGTATTATCCGCTGTTTCTTGCGGTTGCGCTTTTTGCTTCCATATTATTGAGGAGAGTCCGGAAAAATGGCTGATAAAAGTATTTTTCCCCCGCCGGATCAGGCGGATGAAAACGGCATCGTCGGCATGTCGTGCGAAATTCATCCTGAAATGTTGATCGATGCTTACAGCCACGGGATTTTTCCATGGCCTTTCGGAGATGAGTATGATTTTATTCCCTGGTGTGCGCCGTTGGAACGGGGTGTGATTCCCATTGAGGAGTTTCATATCCCCTCAAGTTTTCTCAGGGAAATGAAAAAACTGGATTTTTCTTTGCGTGTGGATTATGATTTCCCTGCCGTGATAAAGGCGTGTGCCGCCGCAGAACGTCCGGAGCAGGAGGGAACGTGGATAACTTCTCAAATCATTGAAGCCTATTGCAAGTTTCACAAGATGGGTTACGCCCACAGTTTTGAAACTTATGACCGTGCAGGAAATCTCATCGGCGGATTGTACGGTATTTCTGTCGGCAGGATTTTTTGCGGAGAAAGCATGTTTTACAAAGTTTCCGGGGCTTCAAAATTTGCTTTTGTCAAAATGGTTGAAATATTGAAAACTCTCGGTGTTGTTCTGATAGATACCCAGATGGTGACCAATGCAACTGCTTCTTTCGGCGCAAGGGAAATACCGTCGGCAGAATATATTTGTCTGCTGAAAAAATACGGCGGGAAACCGTTGGACTTTTCTGATTTCACGGCAGATTGCCTTGAATGAAAACAGTTTGCGTCGGATAAGCAAACTGCAGTCCGGCAGAGTTGAACTCTTTTAAAATGGTGAAATTCAGTTCATTGAGCAAGCGTTCCTCTTCTTCAAAAGACTCTGTTTTGAAGAAGATGATTGCGCGGATATTGAGCGAATAACTGCCGAAAGAGGAAAAATAAATACGCGGTACAAAATCCGGTTGATCCTGACCGTGAAAATCATCCATGATATTGTGGAGCAGTTTTAAAGCTTTATCCATATTTTCCGGCGTTGTATCATAGGTCAACGCAAGATCGATCACCCGTTTGAGATGACCTTTTCTGTTGCGCTGAAAAACGGCGGCATTGGTGAGAATGCTGTTGGGGATCGTACAGCGCGTTCCGTCATCTGTGATGATTTTGCTGCTGCGCATACCCACTTCGCGGACGATTCCGCAGACGGTTCCGCATTCAATTCTGTCACCGATGCGGAATGGAGTGTCCGCGACAATGACCAGAGTTCCGAAAAAATTGGAAACGGTATCCTTTGCCGCCAGAGCAAAAGCAAGTCCGATAACGCCGGCGCTGGCGAGCAGGGCTGAAATATTGATATCAAAAATATTCTGTCCGATAAAAAGAAATACGGTCAGAAGAATGGCGGCTTTCAGGATACTGCCCAGAATCCCGACCGTCAGGTTGTCAAGAGCATTGTCGCGTTTTTCTGCAAGATGACGGATTTGTCTGTCTATGACCGAAACAATCCTCAGTAATCCCCAGGCAATGGTGATTGCAAATCCTGTGTAAAAAAGTCGGATGATAAGAACTTCTGCTTTTTCAGGCAGGGTTTTGAGCAGGGGAATGGAAAACATCAGACTGAAAAACTCTGCTGCCAGCAGTCCCAGCGGCAGGAGCAGAGTACCGGATATCTCCCGTTTCCATGTTACTTTGCGTGGAGGCAGGTATTTTTGCAGCAGTCTGGTCAGCCACAGAAAAATAATCAACAGAACAACAGAAAAAAGAATCCCTGAAAAACAGTGAATAATCTCTTTGCGGTGACGATGGAAAAAGTTTTCTGAACGGATGATATCCTCTTTTATTTCTGAAAAAATGACTTCTTGGGCAGGTATCTGCGTTGAACAAATGTACTGTTGCATAAAAAACTCTCCTCTTTCTGTATATACATTATACAGCAAAAAGGAGAGTTTTCAATCTTTTCAAGCGTGATCGATGATCAGCCAGGCTGTGTAAGCCGCATAAAGAAGCAGCATGAAAACACCCTCTTTGCGGGAAATTTTCCAGCCGGTACGCATGAAAAGCAGCAACAATAGAGAAATACCGATCATACTGCCCATATCAACCGGAGTTATTTGTGCATTTTTGAGGGGCGTGATGACGGGCGTTATGCCGAGAATGCACAAAATATTGAAAATATTGGAGCCGACGACATTTCCGACTGCGATATCCTTTTCGCCTTTTATGGCGGAGACAACAGACGTTGCCAACTCCGGCAGACTGGTTCCGACGGCGACGATGGTCAATCCCACAACGGATTCGGATATCTGCATAAGACGGGCAAAGTAGACAGAACTCCACAGTAAAAGTTTTGCTCCGAAAATCAACGCAGTAAAGCCCAGAATGACCCAAACAAGAGATTGGATGATACTGCAGGATTTTTCTGAAGTTTCCTCTTCTTCTGTTTTCTGACTGTTTTCTTTGCGTGAAGAATAAATCAGATACCAGGTGTAGACGATGATTCCAAAGAGAAAGATAATGCCGTGCCAACGCTCAAGAGAGTTGTTGACAAGATAAAAGACAGCCAGAAGTATCGCTGAAGCACACATGACAATACCATCTGATTTGAACAATTGTTTCTGCACCGCAAGCGGCGTGATACAGGCGCTCAATCCCAGAATCAGGGCAATGTTGCAGATGTTGGAGCCGACGACATTCCCGAGAGAGATTCCGGGACTTCCGTCCAAAGCAGCGTTGACACTTACGACCAGCTCAGGCGCGCTTGTTGCAAAGGCAACTAAAGTTAAACCGATGACAAGAGAGGATATCCCTGCTTTTTTTGCAAGAGAGGCACTGCCTTTGACCAGCCATTCTGCGCCGAAGTATAAAAGAGCAATACCGATGGTACCGTTAAATAATTGAAGTATGATTTCCATGTTGTTTTATAAATTTTCCGAGTGCGGAAACCGAGACGTTCCCGCAGTTGTTGTCTGATGACGGAACTGCTTTATGCAGTCGTTTGCAGAATCAGACAGCTGGAGGTCCCGCGCGGACGGGATTCTTTTTTGCATAAAATAAACGGAAATAATTTACATTGTAAACAAACGTTGAGAACGTTGGGATTGTTTCAATGCAGAATGTTTTTTCTGCGGGAACAGCCGCATTGAAAAAATAACTGTTCCGCAACTGAGAAAGAGAACGCTGAGGACGCGGCGCTCCCCTCAGAAAAGAATTTGCCGGAAATGTCTGCGGAACTGCAGTCACAATTTCTGTTTCAATTTCAAATTGACAGATGCTTCGGGATTGTTCATTACTTTGAACAAGTGCTGCCGCTGTCAGCAGAAAAAAGAAACATAAAATCCCCGCAGAGAATAAAATATATTCCCCGCGGAATTTAAAAAACATTGTCAGTGTATCAAAAAATTTTTTCACTTTTTTTCTGCTTTCAGAACGATCGGGAGATTGCCCAGTTTTTCTGCAAGTTCCGGTAAAAATTCCAGCAACATGTGCAACTGACTTAATGCCGTATGACAGATGATTGTTTGTCTTCCGGTATCGGTATGCGCTGAAACTTTGAGCCGGATACCCTGTTTGCCTGCGCTGTAACGGGATATCATCAGATATTTCCAGTCCGAACAACTGATATTTTTTGCTTTTGATAATTTTTCAGGTTTGAAAAAATGACAGCGGTAAAGTTTTTTCTCCTGCAAATCAAAGACCATGCAGACGGGAATCCAGGTGATGGCGGCAAAAAGCAGCCAGAAGATCACAAAGAACCAGACCCCGTGAAGTCCGAATGCGGCAACAGGCAGCAAAAAGAGAACCGGCAGAATCATCAGAATTTTTATTGTTTTGGAAGAGTCTCCCGGAAGAACGATGTAACGCTCATGATAAATTTTTGGACGTCTGGTCAATGCAATCTGATTGATGCCGTTTGAAGTTGATTTGTACCTTGGCAGCTGCTCAGGCGGCGGATTCTTTGAGTAATATTCAAGGAATTTTTCAGGAATTTCCGGTGAACTCTTTGCCAACTTGACACAACCGGCTATTCCTGTAATGAGGGCGGCCAAGCCGAAAAATGCCGTGTTGAAATATTTGAGTATCATGCCGGGTATTCCGCGATAGGTGAATACGGCGGCTGAATTCTCAGGCTTTGCCGGATTGACCAGAATTTCACGCTTTGCCCCCGGTTTGACCCATGAGGGATAATAATCGTTGCCGTAAAGAATTTTATTGCCGGTATAGACTTTGCCGTTATAATTGTAACGGTAAAGCAAATCTGAAACGGTTTTTCTTCTTCTGCCTGATTTGACTTGTCTGGTTTTATTTTGGAGAATGACACCTTCCACTTTATCCCAGTCGCGCAGACGGGATTCCCAGGTCAACTGCCGGGTCAGAGAAGCGGTAAAAAATACCAAAAGTACCAATACGGCGATACACAGTATGATTTTTCCTGCCTTTGAGGTTTTGCAGACCATTTTGACCCAATCCTGCACTGTTTCTGTATGAACTGAGGGAATCTGCGTATCCGGTGTCGCAGGCTTTGCAATATTCAGGCGCATTTCCAGAGCCTCTTTGATTTTCTGTCTGGTCGGCGTGGTGAATGGAGTTAATTCCCATTTGATTTCTTTGCCGTCTTTCATCTCAAAATAGATGTGCGCCGGAGCGTCCGGAACGTCAGGGTTTGAAAAAAAGTAACGGACATTTTTTACTTCAAAGAACTTGACTTTTTTGGGGAAAATACTGCAAAACAGCGTTGCACTGTCAGAATCAAAACGGACTTTCCAGTAAAGCGGCAGAGAGAATATCCCCCCCACCCACGGCAGGATTTTGGCGTTGTGGAACTGACCGCAGCAAAGCGACACAACTGCAAGAAGAAGAAAGAATCCCAACATCATCAAACTTATGACACTGCTGGAAAATTCGTTTTGAAAGTTATCTGAAGTTTTGTTCATATCATGAAAATTGTTTGAAAAATTTTTCGGTGAGCGAAAACTTTGTGACAAGTCCTTTTGTGCCGCATGGACCCTCTGTTTCGCAGTTTTTCTGAGAGATCCATCCCTCGGAGGAAAGCGTTTCAATCAATCTGTGGGCAGTCAGCGCACGCAGACGGATGCCCTTTTCGGGGAACAGCGGACCGAAGCCCTGATCGGTGATTTGAGCCATCGTGGAGTCGGGGTGGTCTTTGAGATACGCCAAGGCTGCGCTGAGAACACCGTCGGGAATCCTGTCAAGGATCGGAAATCCCGGATCGGGCAGGGCTTCAGAATAAAGTCCCTCAGCGGTAAAGTACCCCACGCTGTTGAGGGGCAGCTCCGTATGTTTGACAAGCGGCAGACCGAAAGCCATCCGTGAGGACGAAGCATAAGTGCCTTCCGGCGTGAAATGAAGAACGCCGCTTTGATTCATATTGATAAAGTAAATTTTATCCGGCTGGTCGGCAAAAAGAAAAAGCGTGATACCCTCTTCGTGAACGCGACTCCACAAAGAACGTATCGCTTCAATGGCACTGCCTGTTTTTTCATAAAAGTATTCGACCGATTGAGCAATGATTTCCGCCGTGTGGACTTTTGCGCCGTCGGAGAGAAGGGGATAACGTTTCAGAGGCACATTGAATGCCCTTGCCGCAAAGATTTTGCCGTTGGAAACAAGTTCATTACCCAGCTCCGCCCAGGGGTGCATATCGGGGAATACGCCGTCGTTGCCCTGAGACACGATGGCAACGCGTTTGTTTGTCCCGGTGAACGGATGTCCCCAGGCGTCATCTCCGCCGCTGTTGGTGCGGCTGTGGAAAAGAGCCGCTTTACCTGGAAAATCCTTGAGATCAAACTTTTCCAGCCAGTGTTTTGAGTAACCGCAGCATTTTGCGCTGTGGATACCGTTTTCGTCAACGGTGGCTATTCCGGTATAGAATCCGCTCCAGAATCCTTCAATTGCGGTGCCGGTTTTCCAGACTTCGGGGGCAGCCTGTTTTTTACCGATAAATGCACTCCAGACACACATAAATAAATTCCCTTTTTTACATCTTTTTGCTGAGGATTTTTTCTCTCAGCAGCCTGTTTTCTTTCTGAGCCTTGCGGCGGAACTGTCCCGGCGCCATTCCGTTGTATTTTTTAAAAATACAGCTGAAATGTGAACGGTTGGTAAAACCGCACCGCAAGACGATTTCCTCCGTAGACAGCAGTGTATCCCGCAAAAGGGATTCCGCTTCACTTACTCTTACTTTTGCAAGATACGTTGAAAAATCCTCTCCGCACTTTTCCTTAAAAAGATGAGAGAGTCTTGACTCGCTTAAATATACTCTTTCTGCCGCCATTTTCAAGGTGATATTTTTAGAAAAGTGTATGTCCAGATAATCCAGCACCTCTGCAATCCTCGGATCATCAACGACGTGACGGGGAGAAAAAAGATAAATTTCCCTGCAAAGCGGAACGATATTTTTTTGAACCATCCTTTCAAGAACGGGAGCAAGTTCCGCTCTCCAGACAGGAAGATCGCTGTTTCCTGTGATACCTCTGAAGGGACCGACAAGAACAGCCCCCAGAATACGCGGCGGATTCATGACCGGAATCAGAAATTCCTCAGCTCCGGCAGGGCAGCGGTGGAGACGCGGCGCAGGTTCCGGTTCTTTCAAACTGTTTGCCAGAGTTTCTGTATCGTGCCGCGTGCAGATGGATTCGCCGTATTTGCGTTTTGTACTGATACAGAAAGTACAATTATGCAGACGCTGCTCTTTCAAGCGCAATTCCGTAAAAAGTCCCGGACCGCTTTTCCAGAGACAGCAGGTGCCGACCAGCACGGCGATATCTTTCAAGTTTTCTGCAAAAAGTTGCCAATTCTGCTCTGACATGGTGAAAAAACTCTTTTGTTTGACATAAAACCAAACAAATATAGCACGGAACAGAAAACATTTCAAGGTTTTTTATGCTATAATTTACAATGGATATCATTAAATTCTGTTTTAAGGAATAAAAAGAATGTTGAGAATAACCGGAATATTTCTGCTGTTGAGTGCTTTGCTTGCGCACGGAACTGAAATCGTTAAACTCTCTGAGACAGAAAAACAGTTTCTTCCCCTGCGCGGAAAAGAGGTGTTTTCCCTCGGCAGAACGGGGTGGAAAATATTTGAGGGTGAAAATAAAGCGGCAGTAACTCCGGATTTTGACGACAGTCAATGGTATTCGGGACTAGCCGACTGCGCGTTGTCTGTGCAGGGATTCAAAAAAATAAAACTGCATACCATCCGCAAAACCTTTGATCTTCCGGCTGGATTGGAAAAAGAAAATCTGTTTATTGATCTTGGATTCATCTCTTTTTACGATAAAGTTTATCTCAACGGAAGATTTCTGGGATCTTTCGGAACATATCCCCGGGGATTGACCGGTTCCTCGTGGGTGCGGCGCAAATATCTTATTCCCGCGCAGGAAAAATTTCTGAAAGCCGGTAAAAACACGTTGACTTTGTTTGTTTATCCCGGTTCCGGTTCCGGCATGTATTGCGGCGTTCCGGCATTGAAAAAAGCGGATTCTCTGATTTTTCCGGGATTCAAATTAAAAACACCCGGAAAAGAGGCACTTGCCTTTAATCTTTCTGATGCAGAACATCTCAATAACTTCCATCCCGGCGTGCCGCTCAATCTTGAAATGAATCTTTCAAGTTTTCACAACAGAAAAATCACGGGAACACTCTGTGCTGAAATTTTAACTGAAGATAAAAAACTTCTGCAGAAATCTGAGACAGCGGGTACTCTTTTTTACAACACCAAAACGTTTTTTCCTTCTCTTAAATTGACAGCTCCTTCCGCTTACGGCAGTTACCGTTTGAGAATGTTATTCAGAGAAGGAAATAAAATCCTCTGGGAAAAAATCTGTGCGCTCACTGTTAAAAAAAGAGTGAAATTTACTCTGCCGGTTGACAGTTCTCTGAAAAATGCTCCATTGCAGTACAATGTTTCAAAAGACAGTACCGGACACTTCGGTCCGCGCCATCACAAAAACGGTAAGCTTGTTTACGATTTGAACAAGGCGGATACCAGGGGGACGCTTGCCTTTTCAATCAATCCCAAAGCTTCTGCACCGCAGATTCTTATGCCGAATGTAATGCCCTCTCCGGAAAATCAGCCCCGTCCGCGGGATTTTCTTGTTGCCAAGGGGTATACCCATGACGGATTCCCCGATGCCTGGATATTGGGAAATGTCCGCCCCGGGAACAGCGGAAAAACAAAATCTGTTGCGGTAGAGTCCGCCGATTGGGGAGAAATCAAATGGCGTTATACTTTTGAAAAAGGCAGGATGACCGTTACCGCTTCAACCGTTCATCCGGCATTGCGGATAGAAAGTGCTTCAGAAAAACTGCGTATTTTTGACAGGGCGGGCTTTTTCGGAACGGGACTGCCGACCCGCGCTTCCGCTGTTGTCAACGGCAGAATTTTTACAGGCAAAGCCAATGGTTCGTTCCCCGTATCAAAACTTTCTGAAAACTGGCTGCTTGTCTGGTTTTCCGGCAATCCCGCTTATTCTCAGTTTGATATTCCCTGGCTGATTGTTTTCAAGCACAGGGTAAAATCTTTGAAAACGCCGGGCGCGCTGGAGTTTGACTTCGGTTCGCGCGGGGCAGGCGAAGTTCTTTTGATGCCCCTTTGCGGCGTTACTTTGCAGCGTCCCGCCGTGACGGAAAAGTGGAACAGAAAACTGCCGGAAAGCGTTGTTGAAAAATGCCGCCTCTGGAGTCGTATCCTTGCCGCGGCCCCCGGTTCTCCGCAACGGACTTTCAAGGCGGATTTTGCCAAAGATCAACTTTTGATTCATGATCATTACAATCATCGACTTTTAAATGACGACTGGAAAACTCCGGTTGAAAAAGTTGCGCCCGTGTATCCCATTCTGCCGCTGATTTTATCAGGAAAAGCCATCAAAGGTGCGATCCATTCTCCTGCACTTGATCTGGATTATGCCACTTCTCACGGACCCCTTTGGGCTGTTCCCGGAAATGGTGTGACCATTTCTTTTTGGAATTTGCTGCGTTATGTATCTGAAGTAAGAGTTGTTCAGAAGCCTCAGCCGACGGTACAGACAAAAGAGATGATTGCGCGTCTTGACAAATATATGCTGGAATTTTTGCAGGGTCCCCTGAAAGATCATCCGGGATACTGGCTTTTTTCGGGGAAAAAGTTTTTGCCCGGTCACAGTGAAAGTCTTGGCAATACCGGATTGTCTGATGTGCTGGATGCTTTCCGTTACTGTTCACCTGATATCCGCAAAAAGCAGCAGGAGGAATTCCGTAAAGAAATGGAAGAGTATTTTCTTCATGAGGGACTTCCTGCGCCGGGGGCTCTTAAAAAGATTCAGCCCAAACTGCGGAAAAAGACTGTTGTCGTCACCCTTTTGTCACCGACGGGTAAAAAACTTTCAACTTACCGCCCGAATGAAGATGATTTCGGCATTGATTCCTGCTGCTGGGAGTCCCTCAAACTCTATGCCGTCTGGAATTATGCCCGAACCTGTCAGCGATTTGCTTTTGTCAGAAAGAATTGGGATCATCTCAAGCGCAGTTACAATATGATCCCCAACAGTCATGACTGGGCAGTCGGAGTCAGTTACGATACTTTTTCAGGAATCCGTGTCGGAAACGGTTTGCAGGAAACCGGTATCATGCATGCGGGAATGGCGGCGATGGCGCGCATGGCGCACGCTCTGCAAGATACAGAATTGCGTGACAGGGCAAGTTATTACTCCGTCATGCAGTTGTGCGGTCTTCTCGGAGCCATGTCTGCCAATACTTATCTGCGGGATCACCGTCCGACAGTTGCCGGAAACAGAAGAGAAAAAGAAACGGTATTCAGCGAGTATTACAGAAAAGTGCATTATGTTGAATTTAACGAAAACGGCGGATTTACCCAGTATGTCATGAGTGCCGCGACCAATCTGAATTCACAGCACTCCTATATTATGACACCTCTGCCTGAAGTCATGCGCCCCTACAAAGAGATTTTTTCAAAACAGACTGATGATTTTTATGCGGCAGAATATGATAATATCCCGTTCAACCGCAGTCAGATACCCTTTTCTCCGAAAGTCAGATTATATATGGTGAATAATTATCCGATGTCCGTTATGGATCTTTACCAGCGGCGGAAAGATTTTTCAAAGAGTCTGATTGCCAATATCTCTGATATTTGTGCCGCCTTGGATTCCCTCGGAAAAGTCAGTTATAAAAAACTCTGGAATAAGTAAACTTTTTTATTATAATTTCGGTGAGGTGAAATGGAAAAAATATCAATCAGTGAAGAAGTCTTGCTGCCGGTTGTCTGCGAGGCGGATGTCGTTATTGCCGGTGCCGGTCCCGGAGGACTGGGTGCGGCGCTTTTCAGTGCGCGTGCCGGCGCAAAAACCGTTTTGGTTGAAAGTTACGGTGTTCCCGGCGGAATGGCTGTAACTGCAGAAGTCACGCCCTTTATGTGCAGTTTTTATAAAAATCAGGTTCTGGATGCTCCTGTTTACGGGGAGTGGAAAAAGGCAATGAACCGTTATTTGCCACCTGAAATCGTTTCAGAGCGCGAAGCTCAGCCCGACGGATACGCCGGACGCGCCATCAGCAAAGAGGCCGCCGCTCTTGCTGCTGAAGATCTTCTGCTTGAAGCGGGGGTGAAAATTCTTTATCATCACCAGGTGACGGGCGTTGTTTCCGATGGCAGAAAAATCATTACTCTGCGCTGTCACAGCCGGGGACAGGAAGTTGCAATCAAAGGCAAATGCTTCGTGGACTGCACCGGAGACGGTGATCTTGCCGCCCTTGCCGGATGCCGTTTCACCGTCGGTAATGAAAAAAGAGAGTGTCAGCCCATGACACTTTGTTTTAAACTGTCGCACGTTGAAACAGGATGGAAAGACCACTCTGACGATATGCGTATTTTTGAATTGCGTAAAAAACTCAACACATTCTACAAGGCGGCTGTTGAAAGAGGGGATATCCGTTGTCCCAGAGAGAACGTATTATTGTTTGCTTTTGAGCTTGGAGATGATAACATCGTTCACTTCAACACCACGCGCGTTGTCAATGTTGATCCGGTCAACGGTCTCAGTCTTTCTGAAGCTGAAATTGAGGGCAGACGCCAGTTGCGCGATATTTATTTCTGGTTGAAACGGGAGATTCCCGAGTTCCGCAATGCGCGTTTGATGAGTATGGGAATACAAATCGGTGTGCGCGAAAGCCGCCACATTGAGGGAATTGCAAAAATTACAGAAGATAATTTCCGCAAAAGTTCCCGTTTTGAGGATGCCGTTGCCCGCTGTTCCTACTCGATTGATATTCACTCCCCCACAGGAAGCGGTACCGTGCTTGAACACATCGGGGAGGGGGGATTTTATGAGATTCCCTACGGCTGTGTTGTTGCTGCAGACTGTGATAATCTGACCATCGGCGGCAGACCGATTTCCGCCGATGCCGCCATTCACAGCAGTTTCCGTATCATGCCGACAGCCGTTTCCATCGGACAGGCGGCGGGACTTGCCGCTGCAATTTCCGCCCGGACAGATATTCTGCCAAAAAATATTGACGGCAAATTCATCAGAGAAAAATTGATTCAAATGGGTGCATTGTTAAAATAAATAAGAGGAGAAAGTCTGTTATGAAAAGAAAATTTAACTTTACCCTGATTGAACTGCTGGTCGTTATTGCTATTATTGCCATACTTGCAGCGATGCTTATGCCTGCTTTGCAGCAGGCGAGGGAACGGGCAAAAGCTTCTTCCTGTTCCGGCAACTTGAAACAGGTCGGAACCGCCGCGATGTTGTACTGTGATGATTTCAAAGGCTATATCCTGCCTTATACGGTATACCGTGAAGCGGGGAATGTCATGGAAATCACCGGTAATGACCGTGTGCAGATCGGCAACTCCTATGCCTATATTTTATGGTTCAAGGGTTATGTTTCAGGCGCAAAGAGCACGCAGGGAAATGCAACGCGCTTTCCGAATATATTTACCTGTCCGAGTCTGACTGCCCCCGCTTTGAGTGATGGAGGAAAGGTATTGCAGACTCTGCACCAAATGTTCTATTACGGAAATGCCTGGTATGGCGTCAACATTATGCTGCGCTATATAAACAAGGATCTTGCCGGCGGTGTTGCAGGCAGACGTCTGTTCAAGCAGAGTGAAATCAAGCGTCCCGGCAGCAAGGTTTACATGGCAGACACTGCACACGGTACCAATACAACGATTGCGTCGGGAGAATTAAGTTACTACTACCGCAGTGATTATGGTGTTGCTTACAACCGTCATGGCAAAACTTGTAATGTCTTGTGGCTTGACGGACACGTTTCTTCTATTCAGAATTCCGGCTCTTCGCGCGAACTTTATGCAAGCGGTCCGCTTCAGGGAACCCTTAAAGGGGATGCGCCTGCCTGGTATCGTGAGTGAAACAAATGCGGTGATGTATGAAAAAGATTTGTGTTATGCTGTTTGCTCTGCCGCTTTTCCTGTGCGGCAGGGAGTTGCTCAAAGATAATGACTGGTCAAAAGCCAAACCTGACGGTTCTCCCGCAGGTTTCTGGCGTTATGACAACAAGGGAACTTATAAATACACGCCCCAAAAAGGCAATATCCCCGGCGTGGTTTCTTTGACTCCCGGCGGAAAAAAACAGGATGCGTGTTTAACTTGCGACAATCCCGTCAAGTTTCCGGCGGGAACGGAGTTGACTCTTACCGGAGAATACCGCACCATTGATTTTGTTCCCGGCAAAAAAGGTAATGTTTTTGCCAATATCTGTATCAACTACAACCGTCCCGACCGCGCATGGATGGGAATATTTCTCAAGCCAACTGCCGGGAAATGGCAGAAGTTTTCCCGCGTGAAAAAGTTTGCGGATGAGGCAAAAGGTCCTTTCCGTCTTTATCTTTATATCAAAGGCGAATCCGGCAGCGTTGAGTGGCGCAATATCTCCCTCAAAGCAAAGTCCGGAAATTCCGAAGTCAAACCTGGTAAACTTTATGTCTGGCGCGAGGCGGAAGATGTTTTTAAAAAGTTTCCGGCAATTCCTGAAAAAGAGTGTTCCAACGGCAAGGCTGTCTATGCCGAAAACAAACCCTGTGTCTGGAAATTCCGCATTTCCCCTGTGACTGACTCCAAAACTCTTTTTGAAAAGGAGTTTACCTATCACCTCTGGATTAAAACTTACGGATATCTTAAAAATCCGGTCATTACCGCCAAACTCAATGACAGATATCTTGCGGATGTCAAAACCGTTTCCAACGAAAAAGCCGATGCCCAAGGCAATTATGCCGGTCCCGGATTTTATTACTGGCAGTATATCGGCAGTTTCAAAAGCAAAGGCGGCAGTTATTCTCTTTCTCTTCAGGCACCCCGTCTCTGCATGGACTCTCTGCTGCTGACGGATGATGCAGCTTTTACTCCGAAAGAGTTTGAAGCGCGCAACAATAAAAAGAACCGCATTTCAGATGTTTTCTGCGCCAACGAACTTTATGCGGAGTTTTCCAATTTCGGCGTAAGTGCCGATGTGACAGCTCCCGTTTCTTTCCGTATCACCAAGCCCGCAAGAATTATTCCCAAGGGAGGCAAGCCTGCCAAATTTCACTTCAGCGTACCGGAATATATTGAAGTTGCCGGTGCGACCAGTCACCGAGCCACCACAAAGTGGGGGCAGTCCAATACCTGGCTCGGACGGAAACTTGCCTGGCGCAAAACCGGAAAAAGTGTTTACAAAGGTATCCGCATGAATAACTATGAAATGGATATCTATTATCTCTGCGGCAATCAGTACTGGTGGTTCCTCAAAGTCAAAAAAGAGGCATTCAAAAACAACAAACGTTTCCCCGCCCGGTATTATCTTGTCAACGGCAGTGAAAAACAGGAGCCGGAAACAATGTATCTTACCATGACGGAAATTCCGGAAGCCAAGCCCTTTAAAAAGATTTATGTCTGCGGCGGAGGTGCCGAATTTTCCGGTTTCTGGAACGGTTGGGACGGTATCTGGCAGACCGGTAATTTTGCCGGACTCAACGCCATGGCTGTCTGGGGATTTGAACGCGGCCTGCCCGCTGCTCAGAAAGAATTTCTCGCCAAAGCCAAAACGCACAATGTCCGTATTTTCGGCGCGCTTTCCCCCTTCTGGCCGCCGATGAAACTTGCTCCGGAAGAACGTGCCATCGGTCTGGACGGCAAATATTACAAACGCGGCAGTATGTTCGTTCCGGCTCTCTATCAGAACGAAAACTCCAAAGCCCTGCGTTATATGCGCGATTATCTTTACAAGAGTGCCAAAGCAGGAACTCAGGGAATGCTCATGGATGATGAGTGGTCCAATCAGATTTTTGATAAAGTGGATTATCACCCCGAAACCAAAAAACTTTTTAAAAAATATCTTGAGGATAAAGGAGAAAAATACGTTGATCCCCTCGTGATTGTCAAAAATAAAAAGAAGTACGGCAAACTTCATCAACTGTGGATAGATTTCCGCTGTGAGCGTATGGCTGAATTTTACCGCATATTGCGTAAAGCCTATCTTTCAGGGCTTGCCGATCAGAGTGACCCCATGTTCTGCACCGGCATTCAGGGCAGAAATTCCACGCCTGAACGTATCAAGGCAAGCAACTTTCTGGATTACCGTTTGCTCGCAAAGCACTGTGATATGATTCTTATCATGTGTTACACCTACACCTATATCCGTCAGTCCGCCGAAATCGGCGATACGGTCAGGTTGTATAACAAGCACCTCGGCAAAAAAATCTGCACGCCCGCCCTCCTCAGCGAGTACGAAGGTCTGGAGATCCCCGAAGATCAGAAAGTTATGCACAAGTATCAGCTCTGGGAGGCCCTTATGGCGCAGTCCCGTCTGATTGAATACTGGATGAGTTACGGTATGTACAACCCCCGCAATCTGCGGCACATTGCCGAGGGTATCCGTCAGCTTTCGCCTTATGAAAATATCCTGCTTGACGGAAAAGAGGTCAATTCAGTCAAATCCTCTGCAAAGTTCCTGCGTATCAAGGCTCTGAAGTTGGATAAGAAACTTTTGATTTACGTTTCAAACTATCAGCATCCGGCAAATTTGAAAGCCCCTGTTGATATCGGTGTCCCGGTTAAAAAACTGACGGCTCTGGTGAACGGCAAAGCTGTGAAAATCAACGGAAACAAATTTATCTTTGACTCTTCCGTTGAACGCGGACAATTGTTCCTTGCTGAACTGTAAATCGAAATTTTAAAAAAAACTTTAAGATCAGGTTGCTTTTTGACCGGGATTATGATATATTCTCCCCGAATGAAAAGCAACCTTGATTTTTCTATACGGGAATATTTTTATGCTGAAAGAATTTTTGATTTCAAATTATCTGCCTGTTGACGATGCGGATGTATTGGAACAGAACTGTCCGGAACAACTCTTTTTTCTGCAGGAGGAATTTATCCGCAAGTATTATGCGATCGCCCGGCTGCCGCAGGAACAGCTTGATATGGTCATTCAGAAAGCTGCCGCATTTAATGAAAAAAAAGAAATCCGTCTGTTGTGCTGGTATATGTATCACAAATTCAGCAAAACGCATATCAAAAAATATCAGCCGTTCCCCGAGTTTATTTTTCAGTTGGGATACGATTCCGGTATCCTCTATCTGCTGATCGGTTTGAGTGTGATTCCGGAATACGAAGCCCGGGCTGAAAGAGAAAAATTCCCCATGCGTTACGCCCATGATGCCGCAAGCCGGTTCGGGACTTTCCCCACCTATTTTGCTCAGGCTTTTGACGGCAGGTTCGGTATCCGTGCCAGATCGCTGCACTTTATGCTGCACTTCAAAGATTCTCTCATGTACCGCATCGGACGTTTTGATTTTATTCTTGAACAGGCAGGAAATAATTTCCCTCACGTCTATTCCCGCAACGGAGAATTTGTCCTTTTCTGCGGAGACAACTGGCGCATGGATTCCTCCGGTGAGCGTTTATATCCCCACGTCGAACCTCAGCAGGGCGAGTTTGTAACCTGCTTTTCAGATGACGGCAATTCTGTCCGCGGATTTTTGATCAATCAGGATAGAGGTTTCGCCCAATCCGTTGAAACGGTCATCCCCCGTTCTGAACTTGAGCATATCGCTTCTCCCGGAGATTGGGTGTTGCATGTCCACATCCCCGCCGGAGGCAAAATGACTCCCGATATCTGCCGTTCCTCATGTCTCGAAGCTCTTGAATTTTTTGTTGAACATCATCCGGAATTTCCCGTTAAAGCCATTTTTACCGTCTCATGGATCGCCAACGATGCATGGCTGGATTACATCCCGAACTCCAACATGGCCGCCCTTATCCGCAGTTCCGCACTCTTCCCCTCTCCGCACTCCAACAATGGCGGACTTTATTTCGTCTTCGGCAGAGATGACTCCGATTTCGCCTCTTATCCCCGTACCAATTCTCTGGAACGTGCGGTCCTTGACTGCATTGCCGACGGTCGCCCCCTCCGTTTCCCCGGCATGATCTTCCGCTTTTTTTTCGGATGAAAAAAAAGCTTGGCAAAAAAAAGCGCGTAGCGGTCGGGTGCGTTGCCCGACCGGTCAGGGGGACTGGCTGTCCCCCTGACAACCCCCGGAAGACCCGTCGGTAATTCTCTGGCAAAAAAAGCCGTGTAGCGGTCGGGTGTGTTGCCCGACCGGTCCCCCGCGCCCTGCATACCGCCGTTGCTATCAAGTTGCCCTGCATACCCCAACGGTAACTATTCGCCCGAGCCAAACCCCACCGCGCCCCGCAAACCCACGGGGTATACAGGGGCGCACCAACTTGTCAGACAGGTCAGACTGGTCAGACAGGTCAGACACAAGCGCCACGCCCCCGCAACACGCACACCGCCGTTGCTATCAAGTTGCCCTGCATACCCCAACGGTAACTCTTCGCCCGAGCCAAACCACACTGCGGCAAGCAAACCCTCGGGGTATACAGGGGCGCACCAACTTGTCAGACTTGTCAGACTTGTCAGACAGGTCAGACACAAGCGCCACGCCCACGCAACACGCACACCGCCGTTGCCATCAAGTTGCCTTGCATACCCCAACGGTAAATCTGCCCGTTGCATTACCCCCTGCGGCACATCAACGCCCGAGCCAAACCACACCGCGCCCCGCAAACCCACGGGGTATACAATGGCGCACCCATATTCCTCTCAAAAATTCCCAAAGATTCCCAAAGATTCCCAAAGATTCCCATACGACGCCACGCCCCCGCCGCCCGCAAACCCCCGCAGCCATCAAACAGGCACAAAAAAAGCGGCTTGGCTTGTGCCAAACCGCAGTTTTCAAAAGAGCAATCAGTTTGCCGCCTGTTGAGCCAGCAACGCCCAGCGTGCCGTCTGCAGAATTTCTTCCGTGCAGGGAGAAAGTTTCTTTCCGCCGACTTCGCTTAAAAAGGCGTCGAAGTAATCAAAAGGCGCATTCTCCGGTTCAACGGTGCAGTTTTCACAGCCGTGCTGCATGAGCAGAACGCCGGGATCACTGTAATTGAATTCGATCATACCCTTGCTGCCGCCGATGGTGAATCTCCAGTAAGAGGGTGTTGCAAAAGAGGCGGCAAAGTAGGAAACATCTCCATTGACACAGGCGCCGTTGTCAAGGGTGAGCATGACAACGCCTGCATTGGTGAAATACGGCACTTCAGGAAAGTTGATGTTGGCACTGTGAGAAGCCAGAATTTTCTGAACTTTGTGTCCGGTGAGAGAAGGCAGCAGGTCAAAGAGGTGAATGGCAATATCGTTGATCGTTCCGCCGTGCATGCCTTTTTCAAAGTACCATGAGGGGCGGGTTCCGTAGTTCAGGGGGTGCATTCCGTTGAACTGGATACCGTTGATTTCTCCGATTTTGCCCTCTTTGATGAGTTTGGCAGCCGTATAAAGATTGGCGCTGGTTCTCAAATCAAACATACAGCCGAGAACGACGTTGTGTTTTTTGAGCAGGGCTGTAATTTCATCCAGATCCTCAAGAGAAATGCAGAAAGGTTTGTCGCTGATGATGTGTTTTCCGGCAACGATTGCCTTTTTGATTGCATCGGCGCGGTCGCCGTAAGCGCCGCCGAATGCGATGACCTGAATATTTTTATCTGCGAGCATATCGTCATAATTTGAGCAGTTGAAAACAACGCCCTGTTCCTCTGCGGCTTTGCGGGCAGGGGCATCCGGTTCAAACGCACTGACAACGGCTGTTTCCGGAGAAGATTTGACTCTTTCGTAAAGAGAAAAGATATGTCCGTGACGGAAACCGCAGAA
>SUVX01000144.1 GCA_015061725.1 Lentisphaerota bacterium | reverse complement strand
TTTTGAACAATCTGTTATCTTAAACACATCCTCCCCCGTCAGGGGCAACTTCACAAGGCGGCAAAGCCGCCGTCTTCACATCTTCACTGCAAAACGAAAGTTTTGCAACTTCACATCTATTGCTCCCGTTGAAAAGCAGCAGGGGTGTTTCTGTATCTTTTGAACAACATTTATTTTCAGCACATCCTCCCCCGTCAGGGGCAACTTCACATCTTCACTGCAAAACGAAAGTTTTGCAACTTCACATCTATTGCTCCCGTTGAAAAGCAGCAGGGTCCGTTTCTGTCCGTTTCTGTCCGTTTCTGTCCGTTTTTGCCCGTTCCCCTCCCCGAAATTGTCTCATTTGCGACAAAAATCCTGTCGTTTTCATGTCTGATTTTCCTTGTATTAAAATTGGGAAAAGATTATATTATCTTACAGTGTGGAGCAGATAATATGAAAAAAACGACACAAAAAGAAATTGCCGACAAACTGGGACTGCATGTCAGGACCGTTTCGCGTGTACTCAACAATGCGGATTCTGTCAAATCAGAGACCCGCCAGAGGGTTATTGAAGAACTCAATAAATACGGCTATTTTTTCAAAACGCATACCAAGCCGGAAACTGTTGCCGTCGATATTCAATCCGGATATCTTGAAAAAAATGCTCTTCTGCTGATTGAAATGCTCTCTCTTCACGATCTGCATTTTCTGATGACCAATCATAAAAAGGATCTTCAGCACTTCTACCGGACGATTCAAAATGCGGATGTCGTTGTTTTCTGTTCCACGCCCGATGCGGAAATCATTGAAGAAACGGCACGGCTCAATCCGGATATCTACCGGATCAATCTTTTTTCTCACGGCATTCCCGGCGCAGAAGTATCTATTGAACCGGATAACGATGTTCTTGCCAAACGCAGCGCAAAGTATCTGGCGCAGAACGGACACAAAAATATCTGGATCATATCTTCAGAAGAAAACATTTCCGTCCTTGAACGGACCAAAAGTTTCATGGGGGAAATGGCGGTGTCTTATCCGGAGTGTATCTGCCGCATCATCTCTGGACGCCTTAATATCGAGTTGGGGGAAATTCTTGAACATGAACTTGAAAAGACAAGCGATGTTCCGACCGCCTTGTACTGTCCCGGACTTTATCTCGGCTGGCATGCGGCACTTGTTCTTCAGAAACTGCAGTACAAAGTTCCGGAAGAAATCAGTCTTCTCATCAACGATCTGCCTGAAGAATTTTCATACGAAATGCCCTTTAAACCCGATACGGTTTATTCGCGGATTTCCGATACCTTGGAACTGGCACAATTCCACATTCTCAACCGCCTTATGCTCAAACGTGCCAACTCAATCGTCGCTTCTCCCGGAACTCATTTGCAAATCAACGGCAGTGTAAGGAATTTGAATAAATGAAACTAAAACAGGACAGATACGGTGTTTTCTGGTACAACCAGCAGCAGATTCTCAACTGGACTCAGGCGGATTTTGACAACAAAGCCGCAGAGTTTGCTTCTGCCGGAATCAATATTGTCATGACTTTCAGCAGTACCCATTTCCGCTGGAGTTTTTACCCCTGGTGGAAAGAAATCAATGCAACCGTGGCAAAAATCGTCAACGCCTGTCACAAATATAACATCAGAGTCGTTGAACATCACAGCAGTCACCTGACGCATAATCCGCGCAGTCAGAAAGAATGGAAGGCGTTTTATAATACATTGCGTACCCGTCAGTCCACGATTGAGATGTTTCCGGGACTGAAAGAGTATATTGCCTGCGGCGACCCTGAAATTCTCCCGGGCGTAAATCTCTCTGACTGCCGCCAGATTGACGGCAGAACCGGCGATTTTGCCCGTACAGTCTACACCGGTTACGGACACTGTTTCAATAATCCCGATTACAGAAAAGTCTATTTCAGTTATCTGGAAGATCTTTACGCCACCGGCATTGACGGCATCATGACTGATGACGTGCAGTATTTCGGTTATCACAATGCCTGTGCCTGTAAATACTGCCGCGAAAAATTCAAAACTGAAACCGGATTTGATCTGCCTCTTCCGGCTGATTGGGGAAAATTCCACGGCAATTTTGACAATCCGGTATTCATTGAATGGCTGCGTTTCAGAGTCCGTTCCACCGAACAGTTCCAGCGCGATGTCAACGCACATTTCAAAAGTCTGGGGTTGAATCTTCTGCGTCCCAATTACGCAACAACGACTTTTAACTGCAATACCGTTGCCTATCCCTTTGAGGCCGCAGGAGACTTGTGGAGCTGTGTCTTTCAGGAAAATATGTTTTCAAGTGTCATCCGCACCGCCTGGCCGACCTGGTACAATATTGCCGAACACCGTTTTTCAATGGGCAGACGTTACAAAGTGCCGTCAATGAGTATGTTTTATCCTGCGCGTTTTGATGATTATTATTTTTGCTGGTCTCTGGCAAAAGCGTGCAACCACCTGTTGATGGCAAGTCCCGAAGGCGGTGATATCAATGAGGTGGAAGAAAAATTTGCTCCCTTTGATGAAAATAACCCCATCCTTGAAAATGCCTCCGACCTGCCCGATATCGGATTTTTTGAACCGCGTTCCTCGCTTGATCTGTCGCCGGAACCATTAAAAAATGCCATCTGGCCCATGAATGTCTGGCTTCAGGGCGCCCTTTTCCGCAACCTGCGGAATGCCATTCTCTTTGAAGATGATTCTCTTGAGGAATTTCTCAAATATCCTCTGGTTGTTCTCTGCGGCGCAAATATGCTCAGCGATGAACACCTGGAACTTTTGAAAAAATATTGTCAGCAGGGCGGACGCCTCTTTGTCTGCGGTACATTCGGCATATACCGTCCCGACGGTTCAAGACGGGAACATCCCGAAAAAGTTTTCGGTATCAAAGCACAATTAAGTGATTTTGTTCCGACACCTCAGAGCAAATTCACATGGAAAAACCAAACTGTTGAACTTTCCCCGCAGGAAGAATCCCGCATTTTTGAAAAGATTTGCGGAGAAACAGAAATTGTTGCAGAAACAAACGATGGAAAAACCATCGGTATTTCTGCAATGAACGGTAATTTCGTCTGGCTTGCCGGCGGTATCGGCGGCAGAAAGCCCGAAGATCACTTTTACGACCTGCGTATCTCGCGCTGGCTTGAGGTTCCGGGCAGAGCCAATGCCCAGAAAAATCCTGAAGAATCCCTGCATAATATTTCAGGAGCCATTCTGGAACTGTTGACTGAAAGGAAACCGCATATTGCCTGTTCAAGCAGAGATTATCTGGCGACGATTTTTCTTTCTTCAGACCGCAAATCCGGAGAAATCCATCTGGTCAACACTTCAAAAGTTCTGCCCGAAAGCGGGGAATCTGTCAGTCACGATGATCTTTTCACCAATTTTATGCCGGATGCGGCAAAAAACAGACAGGATATAGCCGTCACACTTTGTATTCCGCATAAAATCACTGGAGCAAAAGCTTTTTCTCCAGAATTTGATAACGTTCCTGATTTGAAATTTTCACAAAACGGTGATACCGTAAGCATCAGCATTCCGGCAGAAACGTTTGCAGGATATCTGAAAATAAAAATCGAACTGAAAAAAATCTGATACCATAAGAATCATATAACCAACAAAAGAAAGGCAGGAAATAATGAAACAAAAAAGTTTTGCATTGCTTGAACTTCCGGTAATAACTTCTTTACCGCAACTGGATACAAAACGCACTGAAAAAAATCAAAGCGGAGAGAGTTTCTTTTTCACCTGCCTCCAGGCAGGTGAAGCTGGCAGCTTCACTTTGATCGAACTTCTCGTGAATGCTGCTTGTAAAACAGGTGTTTTGTATAACCGCTGCGGCATGCTGTTATCAAAGGGCGGCGCATTGGTACGGAAAAGTACGGAAGAGTACGGAAGGGTACGGAGTC
>SUVX01000143.1 GCA_015061725.1 Lentisphaerota bacterium | reverse complement strand
TCTCTTTTTGCGTTGGTAAATCCTGCTATTTTCTCGGGATCAATGTAAAGTATTATTTTATTCCGTTGTTTTTGATACCAGCTGCTGCAATATATTTCCGCCCTTTCAAAAAACATGAAAAAGGAAGCAGCTTCGGAATTACCGGCATCATTGTTGGCGTGCTGTTATTTTTTATTTCTATGCTTCATAATGTTTCCAATTACGATTTTTCGGGCGATAAGTTGCCAATAGGTTACGAAATGCCATCTGCAATGCAGGAGAGATTTTTCCCTGACGGAGCTTATAATTTTGAGATCAAAGGCAAAAGTATGATGTTTGCAAATTCTGCCGAATGGAGCTGCAATGTTTCAGAGGAGGATTTTGAAAAATTCCGCAAAAAGCACGGATATAACTTTGTTTTGAACCGGACAGATGTCAACGAAGACAAGGAGATCGGTCCGCTGAGTTATTCAGATGATGATTGGCAGAAACCGTTTTATTTCTACAATAACCGCCACGCAAACGGCGGTGGTTTAACAATGCGTTATTCTGTTCCGGAAAAGAAATTATATGGGCGTTACAGCAATCGCTGATTATTTTGTCTTCTGCAGTTACAAACGCCTGCGGGAGATGGTATATCACCAATGTGGAGATTGTGAGATGAAACTCTTTGACAAATACTTTCAACCATACGCAGAATACTGTTTGCGGACAACTTTTTCGGAAGACGAACTGAAAGCAGTTTTTGAGAAAGAACTGCCGCATGTTTTCAGTTTTGCGGCATTCAAAGCGGGATTTGAAGCAAATAAATTCATCTTTTTCAGACGGAGCAAGCCGTTTAATTTATATCCCGGCATCACCGGCAGAAACTCTTTGCGGGGCGAACTTGCCATACAATGCGAAAAAACAGAGTATTCGCCCGAAACGATTTTGCATATCACCATTGCTCCGCAGAATATAAGTCTGTTTTGCTGGATTTATCTTTGTTTTGCGGTGATGATGGGGATTTTGCTTTTATGTACCGGAGAGTGGCTGGCGGTTACTCCATTGGGAATGATTGCGTTTTTGTTTGTGATCCTTGCCCTTTGCCGTTCGGCTGCCGAAAATGAAGTCCCAAAAATCCGTCAGAACTTTGAAAATACTTTGCGCGAACTTGAAGCGCAATACAGCGGTAAAGTGATCGAAATTCCGCAAGAAGAAAATCAGACAAAAAAGATCAATTTTTTTCGGGTCGCACTGTTGTTGACACTGCCAATCGTGCTTGTGCTTATTTTTGATCCGGCAAGTACACTTTCGATCCGGAATTTTCTGGGAGATATTTTCGGAACCATATTCTTTATTGATTTTCCTATTGGGATGTGTCTGTTGCATTACTACTATCCGCAATTTTTCCGACATCGCAAAAGCGGACATTATTCCATTGTGCCGTGGGGAATATTTTTCCTTCTCTGCTGGGGGATCGTGGCTCTGGGAATGTTCCTTGAAACGCAATTCGGGCGGTATCCTGAAAACGGCTTTTCCGTTGTTTGCGCTTACCTTTTCGGTTGGGCATATATCTGGTTTACTATGATCCCCATCGGCTTGTTCTATCTGCTGTTTCGGGGAATTCAAAAAGTGTGGCAGAAAAGGAGGGAAAAAGTTGAAAAATAAGATTGAATACATTATTTCAATAGCCATTTCCATTATTCTTCTTGAGATTTAAACCTTTACAAAGCTGATAAATAAATGTCTGCGGTGCGACTGTTTTTCGGGGCGGATTTTATTCTATCGAAAAATACAGACATTTGCTTTGAGGTGAAAGCCGTTCTCTGTTTGGATTTTTATGCTTTCAGAGATGTTTTCCGAAGAAACGGCATAGTTCAGCAAAATCACATTGGCGGCAACTGTTTTATGCTTGAGAGAAATGTTTCGAAGAGTTAAAACACTTTTTATCCTTTCGCAGTTGCAAATGCTTGCGGGAAAGAGTATATTATGCTGCTGTAAAATGAAGGTGTTGATTATGGGGAAGAGAAACAATATTGAAACCATTGCTCAAAACAATTTTGAGAAAGCCTTGCAGATCATTGAAAAAAGTGGTGTCCGGGAGGCTTGGGAATCTATTGGCGCGACGGTTAATCAAGTCGGTTCAATGGCAATGGGATTGTTGATGAAGCACCGGGATATCGATTTTCATATTTATACCGATGAATTGAATATTTCCGAAAGTTTCAAAGCAGTTCAAAAAATTTGTGCCGATCCGGCAGTTACCCGTATGGAATACCGCAATCTTGCCGATACGGAAGAAGCCTGTCTGGAATTTCATGTCTGGGTTATGTTTGATAACGAAGAGTGGCAGATTGATATGATCCAAATCCTGAAAGGCTCGCAGTTTGATGGATTTTTTGAAAATGTCGCAGCGAGGATCAAAGCCGTTTTGACACCCGAAACACGGCGCACTATTCTGGAACTTAAATATCTCACACCCGATGATGAACACATTATGGGCATTGAATACTATCAGGCAGTGATAGCAGATAATGTCAGAACCTATCCTGATTTTATCCAGTGGCGGAAAAAACATCCGGCAACAGGTATCGTTTCCTGGTGTCCCTGAGCCCGGATATCCTGAAAAAGGCGGCAGGATAATTCCTGCCGCCAAAAGCTGTGGTGCGTTACTCGATGCCGAAAAACTTTTTCTGCTCATCCCATAAAACGGGAAAAGGCTGCTTGCACTTTTCCACGCCGATTTGGTCCAACTGCCCGGTGAGAACGACGTGGATGATTTCCGGCGACAGCAGCAACCTTCCGCAAACTTCCGCAAACTTCCGCAAACTTCCATACAAATCCGAACCGGTTGCCAACGGGGCAATTCTATTGATCGGCACCGCAAGTTTTTTGAAACATCAAATCCAATACCGAACCGGTGTATTTCATAAAAAAGTCTGTTTCCGGACGCATGCATAATATGCGTAATCAAAAGCAAAAAATAAGTCAAATCCGGCATTTTGGACAAAAAATCAACAAAAAAACGATTTTTTTCAAAAAATATTAAAACTGCTCTTGATTATTGACCTATTATTGAGTATAATTATTGACAGTCACGGAAAATTGACAGAAAACTAAAGACAAAAATCTGGAGGACAAAACGATGAAACACAAATTTTATGACGTCAAAACCAAATCTGCCGTCGAAACCGAAGTTCTGGAATGCGTTACTTTTAAGAACGCCAGCCGTACCAGCTATGCTTTCAAAGGCAAAACTGCTGATGGCCGCAGCCTGACCGCTTTCGTCAGCAAAGAAGTCTGGGACAAAGCCAACAAGTAATCAGCTTGACGTTCCGTAAATCCCGCAACTTTCCCTTATCACTGCAGGTGATGAGTCTGAAAGTTGCGGGATTTTGTTTATTTTCCAACCCCGTACAACAGTGCCTGCCCTGCCCACTGCAGAGAGTGGATAAAAATAATCGGGAAAAAATACATCTTTTTTTACGATTCAAGCTTGACAAATTTTAAAGTAAGGCTATATTAAATGACACGACCGGATGAAACCGGTTGGGCTGTTTGAGATGCCGACGTGGCGGAATTGGCAGACGCGCACGGTTCAGGTCCGTGTGCCGCAAGGCTTAAGGGTTCGACTCCCTTCGTCGGTACCATAGTTTATGCGGGTATGGCATAACGGCTGTGCACCAGCCTTCCAAGCTGGTTATAGGGGTTCGACCCCCCTTACCCGCTCCAAACTTTCCGGTGGGATTGCCGAGCGGTCAAAGGCGGCAGACTGTAAATCTGCTCTCTCCGAGTTCGATGGTTCGAATCCATCTCCCACCACCATTTGTAAATGTCCGGGAATCCACTCTTCCGGCTAAATAGAAATCAAAACCACCAGCTGAGCTGGTGGTATGCACTGTGCCTAGAAGGCATTTTTGCTGGCAGCCCGATCCGGGCTCTGAATGAAATTTTCATTCGCATCAAGTTCACTGGCTAC
>SUVX01000057.1 GCA_015061725.1 Lentisphaerota bacterium | reverse complement strand
AAGCAGAAAAACAAGCAAGGGCAGATAAAAAAGGTTTATGGGCAGACCCAAACCCCATAAATCCTTATGAGTTTAGAAAAATGAAGAAAAAACGCTGACTTTCTGAAAAAAACAATAAAAAAATCCCTTGAAAGACTTGAAAATCTCTCAAGGGATGCTATTCTATAAATACAGTTCTATTGTGCAGTAGTCACAAGAAGTTCAATCAGGGTGAAGAATGGATTTTGTTGACGGCGGGAAGTTTTTTTCATGACTGGCTCCTTGTGGAAATTTTAAAAAACGTTCTGCTTTTTGAGTTCTTTTTTCAAACACTCATACTCTGGAATTCCCAATGCCGCTGCGATACCTGCCGCCTGACCGGTCATCATACAGCAGGGCGCATAACGGACAGCCGTTGCCGCTTGGGGATCAATAGAAATACAACGTCCGCCGACTGTCAGATTGCTGACGCCCTGCGGTATCAGTGCGCCGTAGGGGATTGCCCGCAAGCCGATGTTGTTTTTTCGCCACGGACTGTTGAACGTTTTGGTGAAATGGTCGCCGTAGGCACGTTTACCGATGGCAACTGGTTCTGTGACGGGCGTGTCATTATCCAAATCGGCACAGGAAATTACTTCACGTCCTGTGATACATCTTGAAAAACGTACTCCGATATTGGGCGCAACAAATACCGGACGCGCATTTTCAAAGCCGGGAAGTTTGCGCCGCATCCATTCGCAGATGGTAAATACCTGTTCACGCAGCTGGATATCCATTCTTGTCAAATCAAACGGATCAAGCGCGTTACCGGAAACAGCCGTAAGGTTGAGCAGGATATCTTCTCCGTCAGGTCCTGCCGGTCCTCCCATGAAACGGTCCTGCCAGGGGTAGGGGAATTCCAGCTGCGGAAAAATTTCCAGCAGTTTCTTTTTGTCAAATCCTTTGACACCGGTCACTTTGAAAAGTACCGTTTTAGTCATGGTCTTATCTTCTTCCGGCTCGTTGACCGGAACACCGGCCATCTGAGATAAAACGGCATCGCCGGTTGTATCAACGAAACAGTCCGCAGAAAACTCAAGGTGCTTTCCGCAGCAGAACACATTTATCTTTTCAATTTTTCCGTCACGGCAGACAACGCCGGTCAAAACCGCATAAAACAACATATCAACATTTGCATCTTTCAGCATACGGGTCATAAAAAGAGCCGCGTCAGCCTCAAAGATATTGTAAGCACCGTTGGATGGATTTACCAGACAACGATCCTGCACAAGATCAATAAATTCTGCAAAAATGCCTTTAAATGTTTCTTTCCCGGCAGCAGCATAAGGTGTGAAGACCGGAGTTCCGCAGAATACCGTTGAACCGCCCGGGGTGGAATTGCGATCAATAAGCAAAACTTTTTTCCCAGCGCGCGCCGCACCCATGGCAGCTCCGAATCCGGCAGAACCGGCACCGACAACAATAACATCATATTTCATAATTCTAAAATCCCTTGCTTTGCATATAATATATCCCTGACAAAAAAATATAACAATTTGATTTGGTGTTGATTTTTTATAAAATAGTGCTATTTTAAACATATAAAGAAAATAATTGTTCTGTAAAACGGAAAATCAAGTGGAAGATACTGTAAAAAAAATACGTTCTCTGAGGGAGACTCTTGAAAATACATTTCATGCAAAATTGACTTTGCATGATCATATCGGCATTTTTACGCTGCCGGACGGAACAAAGATTCTGCCGGGTATCAATATTCACTCAAGTCCCTGCTGTGCTTTCTGGTACTCTTCAAGAGAACGCTGCGGAGAACACTGCAATTACGGCGCGACCCGCCGTGCGGCAGAAGAAAAAAAGCCGTTCGTTGCAAGCTGTTTCTGCGGCGTTACGGAGTTGGTTATGCCGTTGTTTTCAGGCAACATTCATGCCGCAACAATTTTTGCCGGAATGTTCCGGCAGAAAAATTTTGATTTATCCTCTTTTCCTCTGCGTTACCGCAGGCTGTATCAGCAGATGCCGGAGTGGAGCGATTCTGTTCGTGAAAGTCTTGAAGCACTTTTATTCAGCGCCGGTTATTCTATGCTTATGCTTGCAGAAAATTTACGGAAAACCGATAAATCAGAACAGGGCAGAGCCGGAGAAATCAGAAAGTTTTTCAGGACTTGCTATGCTCAAAACACCGGCGTTTCAGATCTGGCAGAAGTGTTGGGACTTTCTGAGTCCAGAACAATTCATCTTCTGCAGTCTGAATTTCAAAAGGGTTTTTCGCAATTGTTGACTGAAGAACGCTTGAAACATGTGGAACAACTCTTGATTGAATCAGATCTTCCTTTGCGGAAAATTGCAGAGATGAGCGGATTCAGCAATGAATATTATTTGAGTACGGTTTTTAAAAAATATCACGGAATTTCTCCGGGGCAAAAAAGGAAAATAATGAAAGATGAACTGTGAAATCAAAATTCTGATTGATAACACTATGCCTGAACCGTTTGTGTCTGAACACGGATTGAGTTTATCCATCACTTACGGCAAAGAGAAAATCCTGTTTGATACCGGTGCCGGTTCTGCCCTGCTGCACAATATGACTCTTGCCGGAGAAGATTTTGCACAATATACAAAACTGATTTTATCTCACGGACACTATGACCATACTGGAGGAATTGCTGATGTTCTCTCTCTTATGCCGCAGGTTGAAATCTTTTTTGTCCGGGGAATTACAGACAAGCGTTTCAGCCGCCATGCGGATCGTCCGGTAAAAGAGTTGACCATGCCTGAAAAATGTCAACAGGCTCTGCGAAATCACAAAAAATGCCGTGTTGTGACAGGATTTACGGAAATTGCAGATGGAATATTCCTGACCGGTCCCATTCCGAGACTTTCCGGAGAAGATTGCGGTGGGCCTTTTTATCTTGATTCAGAAGGTACGGAACCGGATTTTATTGAAGACGAGCAAGCATTGCTTCTTGATTGCGGGACATTGATTCAAGGATGCTGTCATGCGGGAATAATCAATACTGTTGAATATTGCAAAAAGTGCCGTCCGGATATTCCTGTAAAACGGATCATCGGCGGACTGCACCTTTTGCACGCAACTCCTGAACGTCTGCTGGAAACTCAAGCCTGCTTAAAACGGCTCGAACTTGAAGAATTGATCCCCCTGCATTGTACCGGATACAAACTTTTTTGTTGAAACACAATGAATAAAAATTTATAAATTTTATCAAAACGCCGAACCTGTCCGTATCTATCCGTAAACATCCGTATCGGTGATTTGCATTTTATTCCCAGCTTTTCATCTCGGCGCAGACTTTGCGGAAAGTTTCAAGCGGCGTGCGTTTGCCGCTGTAATCGCGGGTTTCCGGATTGACATACAGTTGTCTTTCTCTGGCATTGGTCAACTGCCAGAAGGATTTGATATCCATGTTGCCTTCGCCGATTGTTGCATCTGCAAAATACTTGCCGCAACGCTTCTTTTCAGCGTTTTCAAAAGGCGTATCTTTGACAAGCCAATCTTTGACGTGAAAATGAACAACATAGTTCCGGAGTTTCAAAAATGCATCATTGGGATCGGCAGCTGTTGCCACGTTGCCCTGATCAAAAGTTACCTTCAATCCGGGAACCTGATTCAGGATTTCCAGACATTCTTCAGCCGTTGAGATCGGACTGTTAGGGAAACCGGTACTTTCAAGAGTCAAAGTCACGCCTGCCTTAGATGCAAGTTCATATCCTTTTGCGTAATATTCAGCATAACGCTTGCGGTCATCTTCAAAACTTTTCTGGTCTTTCCGGGCAAAAGGCGGCAGCATCAGAACCGGTGCGCCCAGCACACAGGCGTCATCCAGAGAAGCTTTGAATTCATCAAGATAATTTGAATCGCCATTGATAAATCCCCATTTGAGCATGGTGTGGGCGGCAATGTGCAGTCCGTTATCATCGCAAATTTTTCGCAGATAAGACGCCTTTTGTTCATGGAGTCCGATCCAGTCGATCGCCTCCATATTACAGGCAAGCGCAGTGGAAACAATTTCTTCAACAGGAGCAGAGCCCATCATCAAAGACATCATGCAAATTTTCATAATCAATCTATCCTTTGTTTAATATAAAGCAATTTCATTACGTTGTATAATATAGCTTTTTTTGATTGCTTTGCTATGGACTTTTACGCAAATTGTTGGATTATCTTGCAAATGGTGCAGAATTTTACTGTTTCAGGACAATAAAAAAAGCAACCTGCTTGCACAGATTGCTTTTTGTTGAAAACTGAAAAATCAGATTCAGATTTCTTCGCCGATGGCCCAACGGGCAAAACGCACGACTTTGACAGCGGGGTACTTCTTGGCAAGAGTGGTCTTGTCATCACGGACCCAGGGCTGGTTCATCAGGCAGACTTCGGAGAAGTAACGGCCGATTTTACCGGCGAGAATCTTTTCGAGCATTTCAGCAGGCTTGTTGGCCAACTTGGGATCGGCAGCTGCTGCGATTTCTTTTTCTTTGGCGATAACATCAGCCGGAACGTCGTCGCTGGTGATGTATTTGGGGCTGAACGCAGCAATGTGCAGACAGATGTCGTTCAGAAGTTCAACATCGTCGGTGCCTTCAACTTCAACCAGAACGCTGACTTTACCATCCATGTGATGGTATCCGGCGAACTTGCTGCTGCCGGAACCGATCCATTTGACGGCGCGGCGGAGCTGCATATTTTCACCGATGGTGGCAATGTGGCTGGTGAGATTTGCAGCGGCAACAGTGTTGGCGGCTTCGCAGACATCGCCATCACCTTCAACGCTGAGAGCATCGGCAACGGTCTGCTCGACCAGAGCGCCGAACTTCGGAGTCTTGGCGGCGAAGTCAGTTTCGCAGAGCAGTTCGATAATGACAGCGCTGTTATCAGCGATGCCGGTCCAGACTTTTCCCTGATTGGTGGAACGTCCGGCTTTCTTTTCGGCTTTGGCAATACCGGATTTGCGCAGGTTTTCAACGGCGGCTTCGATATCGCCGTTGGCGGCGGTCAGAGCTTTTTTGCAATCCATCATACCGGCTCCGGTTTTTTCACGGAGTTCCTGAACCATTTTAGCAGTGATCATGATAATTATTCTCCACTGTTTTGAATTTTAATTATTCAGCCTTGGCAGCTGCGGGCTTCTTGGCAGCGGGCTTTTTGGCAGCGCGGCGGGGCTTATCAGCCTTTTCAGCGGCTTCGGCTTCGTCAGCTTTTTCAGCAGCAACGCGTTTTGCGGCTTCTGCAGCTTCTTTTTCTTCGGTAACGCGTTTCTGATGGATTTCTTTGGCAACCTTGATGGCTTCGCGGAAGATGCCGGTGATGATTTCAACGGACTTCACGGCGTCATCGTTGGCGGCGACAGGATAATCAACCAGAGAGGGGTCGCCGTTGGTATCAACGATAGCAACGATCGGAATATTCAGTTTGTTGGCTTCGCGGACGGCGTTGATTTCGTTGCAGACGTCAACGATAACCAGAGCGGCCGGAAGTTTCTTCATGCTGGCGATGCCATCCAGATCGCGGTGCAGTTTCTGTCCGCGGCGGGTGATGCCGGCGATTTCTTTTTTCTTCATGGAAGCAGCAGCTTCGGAACCGAGAATCTCGTCGATTTCAGCCATCTTGGCAACGCTCTTGCGGATGGTGACGTTGTTGGTCAGAGTTCCGCCGAGCCAACGTTCGGAAACGCTGAACATTCCGGTATCTTCAGCCAGAGCCTTGATGACGTCGCGGATCTGACGTTTGGTGCCGACGAAGAGAACATCGCCGCCATCAGCGACAACGTGCTGCAAAAAGTTGCAGGCGGCAGCAATCTGATGCATGGTTTTGGTGAGGTCGATGATAGAGATGCCGTTTTTGGCTCCGTAGACATATTCTTTCATCTTGGGGTTCCAGCGACGGGTCTGGTGTCCGAAATGACAACCGGCTTCCAACAGGTCCTTGATACTGATCTTGGCCATTTTACAACTTTCCTTTTTTCTTCGCGGCGCCTTGACATATATATTGGCAGGTCGCCTTTGGTTTGGTGTTTTTACTCCGGAAAACTTTTTCCGGGAGTCCTTAATTTAAATAATATACCACTGATACAACTGTTTTTCAAGTGAAAAAATCGACTGTATGCTTTTTTTTGCAATCTTTCAGCGCACATAACGCATCGTCTTACGCAGACTCCCGGTTTTTTGGTATATATTACGCATTTTACGGTATCCGCCGCCGTAAACGGGATCGGTATTGGCTTCTTTTGTTCTGTTGAGATGTCTGTTGCCTTTCTGCACATTATAAAGGGCGGCAGCCAGTTCGCAGAAACCCTCTTCGGATGCAAGATCTTTGACATTTCCGACATTGTGCCGCAGGTGATCGTGTGTCAATTCGTGAGCAAGCGTATCATAGAGCATCGTCCGGGGGATGGAGTCCAGAACATAAATCCGGCAGGTCTCAGCGGAAATAAAACGTTCTTTTTTACCGGAAAAGCGTCTTCTTTCAGTCACTTCTTTGTAATAAGTCATCAAAGCCATTCTGCGGCTTCCTGCAGGAGAATAGGTCGATTTTGAAAGTTTCCGCAATCTTGCGGCATCAACAATATGCAGTTGTATCTTGTGTTTGGAGTCATAACCGAACATTGCGGCAAGATCTCTTCTGACTTCCTGAAAGATCCGGTACACTTCCTGACGGCTTGTCACCGCACTCTGCCTGCATGTATGACAGATGCTTCTGCCGTCGGCGCGCGGCGTGGCATCGGTCGGGAATACGCAGTAATAACACGATGGCAGACGGCTGCAGCGGCGGCAGACGATCATTTTTTCTCCGGTGGGAGAAGTCATCGTCACAGATGAAGTCAATCCCTGACGGCAGACGGCGCATTTAAAAACATCCCCCATACATTCTTTGCTGCAAAAAGTTTTTCCCATAAAGGTCAGGACAGACTTTTCGCAAGCCCCCTGACAACCGGCACAGCGGGGCAGGGTTTTACGGTAACAGCGTTTGGAACAAAATACGCTCCGTGGTGTTTTTATGTATCTGCCGTAAATGCGTTTTCCGCATTGGGAACACTCCAGCGCGGCAAGAATCACGGGCGTTAAAAACAGGATCAACAGCAGTTTTTGTTTCAAAGTTTTACCTCCCGTAAAATCAAGCGAGCATACCTTTGTTTTTATCTTCAAAAATCTTTTCACTTGCGGCATCGGCAAAAGCACCTGCGGGCAGGGCGGAATTGTTTCCGAACTTGAGGGAAATTTGCGTTGTTCCGCTGACGGATACGCTGTTTGCGCCGTCGGTGTAAGTTAAGGTCGAAGCATTCCATTTCCTTGCAGAGCCGTTTTCAAACCAGAGGGTGACTTTGCCGTCAGCGAGTTGTTCGATGGTGTCTGTTCCCCAGTTTCCGCCGAAACAGAAGATGTCATCACCACCGCCGCCGTGCATGACGTCATTGCCTGAACCGCCGATTAGGATATCGTTGTCCGAACCGCCGATGAGATTGTCGCTGCCTGAATCACCGAAGAGGGTATTGCTGCCGCAATTGCCCCAGATTGTGTCATTGCCTGAACCGCCGTAAATAGTCAAACCGTTTCCGGAACAGGCGTAACGCTGACTGGTCAGGTCAACAACATCATCTCCGAAACCAGCGCGGATTTCATCAATTTGCGACAGTCTTGCCTGATTGCCGAGACTGGTATAGATGTCATCAAGGAAAAGCGCGTCGCCGTTGATATCATCGGTCATAACCAACACATTGGCATCATTGGAACCGCAGAAAACATCATCAAGTCTGCTTTTGCCGGCAAGCATAACTTGTGTTTCTGTGCCAAGCCATCTGTTGAGGACGCCCTGATGACGTGCAGCATAACCATTTCCCCAAACGGTGTTTCCTGAAGCAAAGAACACATCCGTGTTGCCGTCGGAATCTGAGGAGAATACCTGAGCTTGTGCTGAAGCATTGACTGAGATATTTCTGCTGTCGGAATATGAACCGCCCTCTGCCTTGACCCGCACTTGATAAGAACCGGAGGGCAGGGCAAATAAATCAATATTTGCAGTTTGTGTTTCAATCGTGATAAAGTGATTGAAGTTATCCTTTGAACACTCAACAGTATATTCTTTGACTCCGGCAATCGGCTCCCATGACAAGCCGTTTGCATTGCCCTGCAGATCCTGAACTTTTCCGGGAATGACAGAGAATGTTTGGAGCGCTGACCATGCTGACGTATTTCCGGCATTATCAACGGCTTTTACCTGATAATACCAGGTGCCGACGGCAAGATTTGACAGAGTTTTTCCGCTTTCGGAAACAAAAGTACTGTCTCCGCTCAAGGTTTTTGACGTACCGTAACGGAAGTAATATCCTTTCACGCCGGATGTGCCGCCGTCAACAGCATCGCTCCAATCCAGTTTTGCGCTGTAATTTGAAACGCTGCCAGTGAATGACGCGGGAACTTCGGGGGCAACTTTGTCAATATTATACACTTCATAACTTGTAACAGCAGAGACGTTGCCTGCTTCGTCTTTGCCTCGAAAATAAACCGTACCGTTTGCAGTCATAATAACCGCAGAACTGTAAGTGTTCCAATCCTTATAGTTAAGGCTGTATTCTTTCACCACGCTGTCTGAACTGAACGTTGCAGTAACAGTAACGTTCTGATTGGTAACCTTGGTAATATCCGCTTTTGCAACAGGTGCCTCGGGGGCAACTTTGTCAATATTGTTCACCGAGTAACTTGTAACAGGCGAATAGTTTCCTGTCTCGTCTTTGCCACGGAAGTAAACTGTACCGTTTTCTTCAAACACAACTCCAGCGGTATAGGTTTTCCAGTCTTTGTTGTTTAAACTGAACTCCTTGACTGTGCTGTCAGAACTGAATGTTGCTGTGACCGTAACGTTCTGATTTGTTGCAGTGGTAATATCCGCTTTTGCAACAGGCGCCTCGGGAGCAACTTTGTCAATGTTATTTACTTCATAACTTGTGACAGGCGAATAGTTTCCTGCTTCGTCTTTGCCACGGAAGTAAACCGTACCGTTTTCTTCAAACACAATTCCAGCGGTATAGGTTTTCCAGTCTTTGTTATCAAGACTGTATTCCTTAACAATCGAATCGGCGCTGAACGTTGCAGTAACAGTAACGTTCTGATTGGTAACCTTGGTAATATCCGCTTTTGCAACAGGTGCCTCGGGGGCAACTTTGTCAATATTGTTCACTTCATAACTTGTAACAGGCGAATAGTTTCCTGCCTCGTCTTTGCCACGGAAGTAAACTGTACCGTTTTCTTCAAACACAACTCCAGCGGTATAGGTTTTCCAGTCTTTGTTATTCAAACTGAACTCTTTCACCACGCTGTCTGAACTGAACGTTGCAGTAACAGTAACGTTCTGGTTTGTTACTGTGGTGATATCCGCATTGGCAGTCGGCTTATTCGGAGCAACCTTGTCAATATTGTTCACCGAGTAACTTGTAACAGGCGAATAGTTTCCTGCCTCGTCTTTGCCACGGAAGTAAACCGTTCCGTTTTCTTTAAACACAATACCAGCGGTATAGGTTTTCCAGTCTTTGTTATTCAAACTGAACTCTTTCACCACGCTGTCTGAACTGAACGTTGCAGTAACAGTAACGTTCTGGTTTGTTACTGTGGTGATATCCGCATTGGCAGTCGGCTTATTCGGAGCAACCTTGTCAATATTGTTCACTTCATAACTTGTAACAGGCGAATAGTTTCCTGCCTCGTCTTTGCCACGGAAATAAACCGTTCCGTTTGCAGTCATGATAACAGCAGAACTGTAAGTGTTCCAATCCTTGTTATTCAAACTGAACTCTTTAACCGTGCTGTCGGCGCTGAACGTTGCAGTAACAGTAACGTTTAGGTTGGTGGCAGAAGTAATATCTGCTTTTGCAACAGGCGCCTCAGGAGCGGCGGAATCAATTATAACAGTTGCCGATTGACTCCAATTACTTGCTTTGCCCTGATAATCAACTGCCTTGACCCTGAAATAGTATTTGCCGTCATTCAAGGTGAGAGCGTAAGATGTTTTATACGAAATTTCCTGCGTCTGAACTATATTTGAAAAGGAGGCATCAAAAGAGATTTGCAATACATATTTCTGCAGACCGATTCCGGCATCTGTTGAAGGACTCCAAGTGACTGTGACGGAATTTTTGCTGTTTGCAACAACAACATTCTGCGGAACTGTCGGCGGAGCGGTGTCAACAGTGACCGCACCTGCGTTTTTTACCGTACTTTCATTACCGGCATTATCAATGGCTTTGACCTTGAGATAATATTTGCCATCTTCTATTGCACCGGTTGAATAAACGGATGATGTTGTTGAAAATTCCCGGATGAGGCTGAGATCTTTACCGCTGATCCACTGAACAACATACTTTTGAATACCGCTGAGATCATCACTGAAAATATCTGTAAAGTCATAGGTGACGGAACTGCCGTCAACAACGCCTTGCAGGTTTTCTTCGCTGACAACCGGAGCTTTGGTATCAATGTTTCCTACGGAGAAAGATTTTTCAGTAATATTTCCCTGAAGGTCTGTCGCTTTGAAATTGATTCCGCAATTTGAACTGATGCTGATACCACCTGCAGAATATTCCAACCAGGAGCCATTGTTGACTTGATATAGAATCGAACAATCCTCATTGGCTGAAACGGTTAAGGTAACACTCTTGTTTGTCCAGCCTGTCGGATTGCAGGAAACAGTCAATTCAGGAGGTGTTGTGTCTGCCTCCGAAATAGACAATGTAAGTTTGCCGTTGGCTCGATCCAGAGAATAGCGTTTTTGAGCATGGATCAGATCTTTTCCGTCGACCGCGACACTGCCGAAGTTGACGGAACCGTCGCCGACAGAAATAGAACCTGCAAAGTTCTCTGCGCCCTGAGCAAGCTTGTAAGTGCCGTACTCCTGATCGGCGGAAACCGTGATTGTATAAGTCGGACTTGTCATCCTATCAAAACCGTTGATGATATAATCATCTTCTGCGGAACGGTCAGCAAGGATAAGGTTGACCGTTGCTTCGGACATATCAACCGATTTTTCTGTAACAAAAAGTGTACCGGCAAGATTTAATGTTCCTGTTACTTGTACGCCGTTGTTATACGCTGCTGTTCCGGAGCCGAAACAGAGCATTCCTCCTGAACTTACATTGACATTGTGTAAAAGTGCAGTGGCTTTATAGTAATACGCTGTCATGACACCGCCGGAACTGATTGTTGTATCGTAAGCAGAACCGGAATACAACAACTCTGCACTTCCGCCGACATTGATGACGGTATTGCTGAGGACTGCCTTCTGCATTGCACTGACGCGACCGCCGGAGTTGACTGTTGTATTACTTGCCGTTGCGGCACTTCCTCCATAGCCGGATATACGCATACTTCCGCCGGAATTGACAGTTACATCATTTAAAATACCGCCGGAAGCATATAGAAATCCATAAGAATTAACAATGGCATTGTGCAAAGAACCATTGTATATAGTGAGTGATCCATAGGCATCAATCACGGCATCGTTTACGATACCGCCGCTGCTGACACGTATTCCGCCGCAGACCGTGGCTGAACTCATGACACCGCCGCTGGATACAACAACGCTGCCTTTTTTATTGACCGTGGTGCTATTCGCCGTACCGCTATGGAAGATTGTCATGCTTCCACCGTTATCGACTGTGCTACTGTTTGCTATTCCGCCTTCGGATACATATATGAATCCGGACGAATTTACAATAGTCCAGTATGCAATACCACATACGCACATCGCTCCATAATCATTGATCGTTGTGTCAATGGCCGTACCGCCACCGGAGATGTACATGCTGCCGTTGGAATTGACTGTTGTACTGTTCGCTGTGCCGCCGGAGGAGATATACATACGGCCGCCGGAATTGACCGTGGTGCTGTTTGCTGTACCGCCGGAAAAAATAAAAATGCTGCCGTTGGCAGTCGTGCTGTTTGCCGTGCCGCCGCTGGAGATGTACATGCTGCCGCCGGAATTGATTGTTGTACTGTTCGCCGTGCCGCCGCTGGAGATGTACATACGGCCGCTTTTATAAATTTGAGTGTTGTCTGCTCTGCCTGCGGAAGAAATGTACAAACTTCCCCCTGCGTTGATCGTGGTATTATCAGCTGTACCGCCGGAGGAAATACGCATAAGGTGTTCTCCTGAGGAAGCAAGCGTTTTATCTGCAACGGACTTTGTTCTTGAGACAACTTCACTGGAATTATAAATTTTTACAGCCGAGTCAACAGGTTCTGCATTCGGAGTGAAACCGGGATTCGGGGCAAGAAAATGCAGCGTTTCCACAATACAGTTGTTTCCCGCATAATCCGGATCTAAAATGTATTGTTTTTTTGAACTGTCGTAGGTTATAGAAATGATTTTGAGTGTATCAGGAGCCGCCAGCGGATCGCCGTAATAACCTTTGTCATCATCAGAATCTGTAACGATGATTCCGGTATAGTAGTTGGGGTCTGTCACTGAAAGCGATGTGTCATAAGTCATGCCCCAGAGCGTTATAGCATGTCCTCCGGTGCGTTCTCCGGCAGTGTTGTAATAGCCGAAGCTCAAACCTACGGCGTAACCATCCTGCAATTTATCTACCGCCAGGGTGAAGTTGGAAGTTGTTGCATTCTTTGAGGAAAGGTAGCTGCTGAGCGTGATGTTGTCAAAATAGTCTCCGGTATTTGCATAAGGCTTGTCCCACTCGCTCCAACCCGAAGGCGTATAAGAGCCGGTGAAATACCATTGGACAGCATAATAGGCATTTCCTCCATAACGTTTTCCTTCCCTGAAATTGTCAACAAAGACGGTGAAAATTTCATCTTCATTGGTTGTATCCTGCAGGAGCCATTCCGTATAATAGAGCATATTTGAGGCTGTCGCAGCCCAGCACATCATATCATCCTGGGTGATGGAGGTGCATTTTTCTGCATCAATGATATCTTCATGTTGGAAATAATATCCGTCATAACCTTCTGAAAATGTATCCCAGGTAAGATCTTCAAATCCGGCGATAAATGCGTTTTCCGTTTGAGAAACCGCAAATATTGAAAAAGCCGCAGAACCGGCAGTTGTATTTTCCTCTGCTGAAACCGTGATGGTGTTTATTTCTGCGGAATGACCGGTGGAATTTATTGTGCTGTTTCTATTGATAAGTGCTTCGTTAGAATCAAGAGCCGTATATTGTTCTTCAATTTGCGGCACATACTGCAATCCGCCATTTGAAACTTGCTGTTCCATTTATTCCCCCTTGAACTGTCAGACCGTATGCCTTAAATAAGCAATCAGCGTTTTGAGATTTTGGATGTAGTCAGGATGCCGGGTGACTGATGGTTTGTGTCCCGGCATGAAATTTATGACTTTTCCGCCCCATTGATTGACGCTTTCGGTCAGCATCGGATGGGTGCCGCTTGAAATGGTTGTCTGCATTAAAATCCAAAGCGGTTGAGTCTGCTCCATGCTTGTATAAATTTCATCCGCTTCTGAAAAATCCATTTCAACAAGTTTTTGACAGAGCGGATGCCGCGTTTTAGAAATTTTTACAGTATACGGTTCAACCGGATGAACACTTTTGGGGATTTCATCCGGATCTCCCGGACGTACCCAGCGCAAACCGCTGTTTTTTCTGAACCAGGAACAATGCCAGAATGCGGCACTTGAACCGTGAAGCAGAAGAAGATTTTTTCCCGTTTCGCAATACCTTTTTACCGCAAGACACGCTTCTTCATCCGGCAGAGGATTTCCGCAGGTTGAACCGATCATATTGAGAATCAGCAATTCACAATCTTTTGCAAGATTGTAACGATTGAAAATGCTCCAATCATCTTCAGAAAAAATAATATCAGGATGTGCGCCTCTGATTTCCTCAAAGGCACACAGTCCCGGATGAACGCCGTAGTGATTGTCAGCAGCGAAAATAATCATTTTTTTATTTGAAGGTCAGATATCCGAAGTGATGCATCACACCGCAGGTCAGCAGTGCCAGAACCAGCAGAATCAGAAGAACATAAGTCGTTTTTCTTCTGTTCTTTTTAATGACGCCCTGTGCGATGAGCTGTCCTTTTTCCCAGGAGGAAAGGGGACGTTTCGGTGCATGGGTGAAAAAGTTGCCCAGTTCCATTGAAAGACGCAGCGGAAAGTTCAAGGCACAACCTGATGCTTCAAGGAATCTTCCCAGATCCCTGCGGTAAAGTTTGATCAGAGAGGTCAGAATCATCGGACCTCCGAAAATCAGCAGAATTCCGCAGAGGATGGCGATGATACTCCAGAAGGAGACATTCTGCAGAGATTTGACAATAAATGCCACAGAACTGCCGATTGCCGCCAATCCGATACCGCCGCCCATCAACAGCATGGAACCGTTCATGCCGCTTTTCTGCTCAGGGGCGGGGGGCGGGAGTTTTCCGGCTGCGATGTTTTTGCTCAAATCCTGCTGGGCGGCGTTGCTTTTGCTGGCAAGCATTTTATCAGCCTGTTTGCCCAGAAATTCTCCGAGTTTGAAGAAGGGACTCATCAATGCTTCACAGATGGAAACCGGCTGGCGGATGAAGTCCGTGATTTTGGCATCATAAACATTTCCCGACGGATCAAAAAAAACTCCATGCTTTCCGGGGAAGAGATTACGCATGTTGCCGGAGGTGATGGCAACAGCAAGCTGCATTTTTGTAAGGGCTCCGGGCAGACCGCGGGTGACTTCAACGTAAGCAACGCAAATATTGCTGGTCGTGACAATGCGCTTGTGATCGGCGATATTGGTGACTGGAACAGTCAGGGCAAAGTGACGTCCGTCCATAACCATCATACCCGCCTGCAGCCAGCTCGGGGTACCGGCTGTGAACAATGCGCCCAGGTTGAGGGAGTTTCTCAAAAACTCTTTCATGTGCGCCTGGAACAGCAGAAGTTTGTGCAGATTGTCGATTTTTGACAGAGTGGAACCTGCCGCCAGATCTTTGGCAATCAAATCGTTGAGAGCGTTGATTCCGTCTTCTGCGATTGCTTTTTCAAGTTCATCTTTTGAAACAGCCAGCAGGGCAGGGGCGTCGGGACAACGTTTGAACCACTCTCCGGCAGGCGCAAGTTTTGCTGAAATATCCAGCCAAACCCGGCGGGTGAGTTTGTTCTCCTGCAGAAGTTCTTTGATCTCTGAGAATGCGGCAAACTTTTGAACCTTATCTTTCCACAGCGGGTTGATTGCTCCGTCAAGATCGAGGGTGTCTTCAGCAGAGGGTGCCGCAATGGCAAGTTTTTTCAGAAGTTCCATCACTTCCGCCGGAGTACGGACGTCCGCCGTTGAATCCTTTTTTGCCAGACGGTCAGGGTCTGTCGTCAGAAATGAGAGTGTGGCAGAACTCAAAAAGTAGTCGTCAATGGCTTCTTTGATCTGAGAAAACGCATTGTAAATGTTTCTGGTGTTTTCTCCGAAAGGCAGAAGGGAGGGGTTTGTATCAGCTTCCTGATACCAGGCAAGCAGGGCTTTAGCTGCGCCGACGAAACTGTCCAGACGTGCGGCGTTGATTCCTGAGGCTCCGGAGCAGTCGGTTTCCGCCCCTGATTGTTTGATTGCAAGGTTGATGACTGCGGCAAGTTTTTCATCGACGGAATCTGGTGTGATGATGCCGTCGCCGTTGCAGAGGACGCAGTTTTTGATCTGCTTTTCATCGGTGATATCCGCCAGAGAAACAGAGGAAGCATCGGCTTTTCCCAGATTGCTGAGAACCTGTTTGGCTGAAGAGAGAAGTTCTGCTCCGGCGGGGGAATCCGTATTCAGCGCATCCAACGCAAGTTCAGTACTTCCTTTTTCAAAACCGGAACCGTCGTTCAAAACTTCTGCCATGAATCTGATGGCAGCTTTTATTTCGTCAGTCAGGATTTTGCCGTTTTTATCAGAATCGAGATATCCCAGAAATTTCTGATCTGCTCTGAGGGAGGCTGCATCAATACCGGTGATGGCGAACCATGCTTCGTCCAGTTCAAGGACGGCTTTCAACTGTTCAAAATTGGCAACGACCGGCTGCCATGCTCCGCCGATGAGACGGAAATCCTGAGAGGCGGCTTCTTTCGCGGAATCTGTCGGAATCATATTGTAAAATACTCCTTATATATATTAAGATTGTACAGCAAGTTGTCCTTCTCTGCCGGGGAAATCTGCCAGAATCATATTGCCTGCGGGGGCCGTTGAGGCAGTTTCCTGTGCCGCCACTCCCAGGGGAATGACCCGGTAACCGGAAGCAAGTACCCGTCTGAGATAGTCTTCAAACATCAGAGCGCACCTGCCGCCTTCGGCTTCGGCATGAATGGTCAATACATTTAATTCCTCTTCTTTGAGCAGAGAAATTTGAAAGTCATTATAATTATTGTCCGTTACTCCGTTCCGTCCCAAGGCTTCGTCATAGGTCGGCAGCGTAACGGGGATTTGCAGCTGATCAAGTTTTTCTCCGTCAAGAAGCGGATAAAACGGCGAATTACCTCTGCAATCGGAATTGTAGGTCAAATCAAATTCTTTTTTGACAGAAAGCAGACGGTTGTTTGCTCTCCATCCGGGAGCTGCGGTGGTTTTTGGCGCACTTCCGCAGATACGGGTCAGGGTTTCCACCCCCCTTGAAAGCTCCTTGCGCATGGTTTCTTCACTTGAATCCATAAGATGCGCCTGTGCAAAGTGATGATCCCATGCGTGAAAACCGTGTTCGTGTCCGGCGGCAACAGCATCCCGGATCACGTTTGCGTGATGTTTGCCGATTCCGGGCCCCGGCCAGGCGGTTCCCATTAAGATAATTTCAGGTCCGTAAAGTCCGGCGGCATTTGTCCTGAGCATTTTCCAGAGAAAAGCCGGTTTCAGGAGCCGCCAGAGATGACGTCCCATATTGTCGGGTCCGACGGAAAAATAAAAAGTCCCGCAAACGTTGAATTTTGCGAGAATTTCACAAAGGCGCGGCACCCCGCGGCCGGTGCCGCGAAAGGTGTCCACGTCTATACGGAGCGCAATGGTTTTTTTCATTTTGAAAATTCACCGGACTTGATCGCTTCGTTCAGGAAGAAGTCCAAGGTCGTTTCAATGGATTGTTCCAGCGTGATCTCCGGTTCCCAGTTGATGAAACGCTTGGCGTTTTTGATGCTGGGTTTGCGGTGCTGAACATCCTGATATCCCTTGCCGTAGAAGGCTCCGGAATCAACGACAATGAATCCGGCAAAAGGCGGGAATTTGTCGCGCAGAGGATGCTGATCGAACTTCTTGACCAGCATTTCAGCCATTTCTTTGATGCTGGCTTCGTTGTCGGGATTACCGATATTGATAATCTTGCCGTCGCAGCAGCCGTTTTCATTTTCAATGATGCGGAACAAGGCTTCGCTGCCCTCTTTGATATCAACAAAACAGCGTTTCTGTTCACCGCCGTCAATGAGCTGAATGGGAGAACCCTGCACCAGATTGAGAATCAGCTGGGTGATCGCACGGGAGCTGCCGATTCGGGCGCTGGTCAGACTGTCAAGACGCGGTCCGATCCAGTTGAAGGGACGGAACAATGTGAAGTCAAGCTGTCCTTTGGCTCCGTAAGCCCAGATGACACGGTCAAGCAGCTGTTTGCTGCTGGAGTAAATCCAGCGCTGCATGCTGATGGGACCGGTGATGAGCTTTGAGGTATCCTCATTGAAGTTGTTGTCGGTACACATACCGTAAACTTCACTGGTTGATGGGAAGATGATACGTTTGTGATATTTGACACAGTAACGGACGATCCGCAGGTTTTCTTCGAAGTCCAACTCAAACACACGCAGGGGATTTCTGGTGTATTCGATGGGGGTTGCAATGGCAACCAGCGGCAGGACGATGTCACACTTGCGGATGTGGTATTCAATCCATTCGCGGTGAATGGAAATATCTCCTTCACGGAAATTGAATCCGGGACGGTCCAGCAGGTGGTCAATATAATTATGACGCAGATCAAGTCCGTAAACTTCATATTTGCCGGAGTCCAGCAGTCTTTCGCTGATATGGCTGCCGATGAAGCCGTTGACACCGAGGATGAGAACGCTCTTCTTGCGGCTGGCGGCACGCAGTTTCTGAGGATTGGTATTCCAGATCATGCGGGGGACGATTCTGCCCTCTGCGGCGAACTGGGTTCCGGTCTGGAAGATGGAGCCTTCAAATTCAGCAGATTTGACTTCAATGGCACCTTCTCCGCAGGCAATCACCAGCGGACTTGAGGTGATGACGGTTCCGGGAGCCATACCCTGATTGGAGTCAAGGACTTTGGCGGACCAGATAAAGGCTTTGCGATCGCCGAGAAAACTGAAAGCGCCGGGGTAGGGCTTGGTGACAGCGCGGATGAGATTGTTGATTTCAGTTGCGCTTTTGCTCCAGTTGATTTCGCCGTCGGCGGGTTTTCTGCCGGGGAAGACGGTCGCTTCATCTTCGTTTTGCGGCATTCTCGGAGCCTTGTTGTCACGGATGAGAGGCAGAGTTTCTGCCAGCATGACTTTTGCGGCATCAACGGCTTTGCCGAAAAGAGTTTTGGCGGTGTCGCAATCAGAAATTTCAATGCGTTTCTGTGCGATGATATCACCAGCATCCGCCTGACGGGTCATGTAGTGCAGGGTGACTCCGGTTTCTTTTTCACCGTTGATGATCGCCCAGTTGATCGGAACTCTGCCGCGGTATTTGGGCAGCAGTGAACCGTGAAGATTGATACAGCCCAGTTTGGGAACAGTGAGCAGTTCAGACTTCAAAAGGGTGCGGTAATAGAAACTGAAAATGTAATCCGGTTCCATCGCCTTGATTCTGTTGACCCAGACCGGATGATTGATGTCTTCGGGCGCAAAGGCGGGAATGCCGCAGCTTGAAGCATACTCCGCAACGGAATCAAACCAGATGTTTTCGTTGGGATTGTCTCTGTGGGTGAATACTGCACTGATTTCAAAACCTGCATTACGCAGGGCTTCAATGCCGGCGCAGCCCATGTTATGATAGGCTAATACAACACACTTCATGTTCGAACTCCTTGAAATGGATGGTCTGTTTATATAAATGTACGGGCTTAATATATATCCTTAAATATCAAAATTCCAGTATTATTGCCAAATGTTGAAGTTTTTTTCTGATTTAAGTACTTTTTTACCTTCTGAAAATGAATGAGAAAAATTTAATTGCTCTTTTTTTCGCATTTTAATGAATGTTGATAAAAAAGTGTGTTGAAATTTTTAAAAGTGTGGTGTATGTTAAGGACGGATACTTTGCAGACTTCTGTTTGAGTTGAACGGAGTTGCGTGAATATCCGGAACCCGCAGCCGTTGCGACGGCGTCGGATTTCAAAATTAACCGGGCTGTGTTGTAAAAATTCAGCCGGTAACAAAAGAGTTTGTGCAGATAAGCCGTTTTCTTTCCGAAAACGGGTGTTCTGTGCGGTTTTCTTTTATTCAGCCGGCAGGTCGTGTTTTTGCAGCGGAGCCATAAAACTACTATTGTAGGAGAAATATTATGGGTAAAAAGATGATGACAATTGATGGCAATTATGCTGCGTCATACGTTGCATATGCCTTCAGCGAAGTGGCTGCGATCTACCCGATCACTCCGTCTTCTCCGATGGGAGAATACGCTGATGAGTGGGCCAGCAAAAAACTCAAAAACATGTTCGGCGAGACCATGCAGATCGTTGAGATGCAGTCTGAAGCCGGTGCTGCCGGTGCCGTTCACGGAAGTTTGAGCGCCGGTGCTCTGACCACCACCTATACCGCCAGTCAGGGCTTGCTCCTGATGATCCCGAACATGTACAAGATCGCCGGTGAAATGCTTCCGACCGTGTTCCACGTCACCGCCCGTGCTCTTGCTGCTCAGTCTCTTTCCATCTTCGGTGATCACTCCGACGTTATGGCCTGCCGCGCCACCGGTTTTGCAATGACCAGTGCCGCCAGCATCCAGGAAACCCACGATCTTGCCATCGTTGCTCACCTTGCAACCCTTGAAAGCGAAGTTCCCTTCCTCGCCTTCTTTGACGGATTCCGTACCTCTCACGAGTTCCAGAAGATCGAACTTCTCGGCTATGAAGATATGAAAGCCATGGTCGATATGAAGTACATCGACCGTTTCCGCCAGCGCGCTCTGCGTCCTGAGGCTCCCTACGCCAAGATGGCTGCCCAGAACCCCGACGTTTACTTCCAGGGCCGCGAAACCACCAACCAGATCTATGCTGATCTTCCCGCCATCGTCCAGAAGTACATGGACAAGGTCGCCGCTGTGACCGGTCGTCCGATGCACCTCTTTGATTATGTTGGTGCCGCCGATGCTGACAAAGTCATCGTCGCCATGGGTTCCGGCTGCGAAGTTATCCAGGAAGCCATCGAATACCTCAATGGCAAGGGCATGAAACTCGGTCTGGTCAAAGTCCGTCTGTATCGTCCCTTCTCCGTTGAAGCTCTGTCTGCCGCCATCCCCGCCACCGTCAAGAAAGTTGCTGTTCTTGACCGCTGCAAAGAACCCGGATGTCTCGGCGAACCTCTTTATCTTGATGTCAAAGCTGCTCTGGTTGACCGTCCTGAAATCACCGTCATCGGCGGACGTTTCGGTCTTGCCAGCAAGGAATTCACTCCTTCCATGGTTCTGGCTGTCTACAAGCATCTTGACGGAGCCTGCTTCAACTCCTTCACCGTCGGTATCAACGATGACGTCACCAATCTGTCTCTGCCCATCGACGAAACCATCGTCACCGAACCCGCAGGCACCACCAGCTGCTGCTTCTGGGGACTGGGCTCTGACGGTACCGTCGGTTCCAACAAGAACTCCGTTGCCATCATCGGTGACAACACTGATAAATACGTCCAGGCTTACTTCTCCTATGACTCCAAGAAGTCCGGCGGTATCACCATCAGTCACCTGCGTTTCGGCGACAAACCGATCACCAGTGAATACCTCATCACCTCTCCGGACTTTGTTGCCTGCCACAACCAGGCTTATATCGGTATGTACGATATGATCTCCGGAATCAAAGAAGGCGGTACCTTCCTCTTCAACACCAATGCTCCGGCTGACAAGGCTTTTGCCACTCTGACCCGCGAAATGCAGCAGACCATCATCGACAAGAAAGTCAAATTCTATGTTGTGGATGCTCTCAAGGTCGCTCTTGAAGTCGGCAGCGCCAAGTACATCTCCACCATCATGCAGACCTGCTTCTTCAAGCTGGCTGATATTATTCCCGTTGACGATGCCATCGGTTACATCAAGAAGGGAATTGAAAAGAAATTCGCCAAGAAGGGTCAGGAAGTCGTTGATCAGAACAAACTTTGCGTTGACAAGGCTCTTGACGGTCTGACTCAGGTCGCTGTTCCCGCCTCTCTGGATGGTGTTGAATGTTATACTCCTGCCGAAAAGTTCACCGCCGAAATGGGCGATTTCGCCACCAAACTGATGAAGCCGATCCTGGCTCAGAAGGGTGATGAAGTTCCGGTTTCTGCGATGAGCTACGACGGCTCCATGCCCACCGGTACCGCCCGCTTTGAAAAACGCGGTGTTGCGCCGAAGGTGCCCCGTTGGGATTCCAGCAAGTGTATCCAGTGTAACCAGTGTATCATGTCCTGTCCGCATGCCGCCATCCGCGCCAAGCTCATTGAGCCTGCCGATTTGGCGAATGCTCCCGCCGGATTTGAAGCAGTTGATGCCAAACCGCCGGTGAAAAAGGAACTCGGACTTAAATATCGTATCCAGGTCTTCGTTGACGACTGCCTCGGCTGCGGCGTCTGCGTTGAAACCTGTCCCGCCAAGGAAAAGGCTCTGGTCATGGCTTCCGCCGCTGAAGAGCGCGCTGCCGGACAGCAGAAGAACGCTGAAGTCTTCATGGATCTGCCGGACAACGTCATGGGCGGCACCAATGATTCCACCGTCAAGGGTCTCGGATTCAAACTGCCGTACTTTGAGTTCAACGGTGCCTGCGCCGGTTGCGGTGAAGCGCCGTATGTCAAACTCATCAGTCAGCTCTTCGGTAACCGTATGATCGTTGCCAACGCCACCGGCTGCAGCTCCATCTACTCCGGTTCCTTCCCGAGCCTGCCGTACTGCAAAGACAAGAACGGACACGGTCCCGCCTGGGCGAACTCCCTGTTTGAAGACAACGCCGAATACGGTTTCGGTATGCGTGTTGCCGTTGACACCAACCGTCAGCAGCTGATGAACAACATCAAACGCATTCAGGAACTGGGCGTCTGCTGCGACACCATGGGCGGTCTGCTGGACTATGCTGTTGCCAACTGGGATAAGACTGACGATGCTGCCATCGCCAATCAGGCAAAGATTGCCGAACTGCTCCCTGTCGCGGTTGAAAAATCCGAAGGCGAGAAGAAGGAAATCTACGCCAAGATGCTCGAACTCAAGGATTACTTCGTTGACAAGTCCGTCTGGATCATCGGTGGTGACGGCTGGGCCTATGATATCGGTTACAGCGGTCTGGACCACGTTGTTTCCCAGAACCGCAACGTCAACATCCTGGTTCTGGATACCGAAGTTTACAGTAACACCGGCGGGCAGGCTTCCAAGTCCACCCCGATTGGTGCTGTTGCACTCTTCGCCGCTGCCGGTATGCGTATGACCAAGAAGAACCTCGGTTTCATGTGCATGAGCTACGGCAACGTTTACGTCGCCTCCATCTCCATGGGTGCCAGCCGTCAGCAGACCCTGACCGCCATCCGTGAAGCTGAAGCCCACAACGGTCCCTCCATCATCATCGCTTATGCTCCCTGTATGCTCCATGGAATCAACATGTCCAAGAGCCAGGTTGAGCAGAAACGTGCGGTTGATGCCGGTTACTGGCCGCTGTACCGCTACAATCCGGCCCTTGAAACCCCGTTTATCTGGGAAACCAAGGATGCCAGCGCTGACTTCAAGGAATTCATCCTCAGCGAAAACCGCTACAAACAGCTGCTCAAGAAGGTTTCAGCAGAAGAAGCTGACAGCATCATTGCCGAAGCTGAAGCTGATGCCAAACGCCGTATGGATTTCAACAAGTCCATCGGCGAAGTGATGAAGTAATTCATCTCAGCTGATTAAAGCAAAAAACCGTCCCTTTCGGGGGCGGTTTTTTTTACCCGGAAGACGCTGCAGCTGCGCTGAGGGTTAACGGGTACGGATGGGAACGGATGGGTACGGAGTAATGGGACAATGAGCGTTTTTCTGCACAGAGGCATTTACTCTGTTTTTGCGTTTGGCTCTGTTCCCTGTATATTATTCCCGGTTATCAAATAGCAGCAGCTCCCTTTGGCGAGAATGGGTATTTTAACTCGTCGGAGCCAAAGGTGAAGAGCTGCTGCTTGACTGATAGCTGAAGTGATGCTATG
>SUVX01000005.1 GCA_015061725.1 Lentisphaerota bacterium | reverse complement strand
GAAGAATACATTTGCTATTTTAACAATGAAAGGATATCTTTGACATTAAACGGTATGAGTCCTGTAGAATACAGAACTCATTTTTCAGTCATTTAACCGTCCAAGTTTTTGGGGTCACATCACCTGACCGGTCGGGCAACGCACCCGACCGCTACCCGCTTTTTTTTGCCAAGCTTTTTTTTCTACCGAAAAAAAAGCGGAGAGTGCGGTGGACGGTGTCGATGCCGGGGAAATCGGAGAAACGGAAGAGGCGTTGTTTGAGTTCGGGGGATTGAGAGATAATCTGTTCAAATTCCTCATTAGACAGGATGCTGCGGTCAATGCCGAGGATGAGGGGGAGATCATGCTGACGGAGGGAATTTATTCTCTGCTGTAATTGAGCTTTGTGCCAGCGATGAAAGAGTTCAAGATGAATAACGGTACCGTCGGAATTTTCAAAAGAAATATCGGGGATGATAAACTCCTGTTTACCGGCGTGGAGAAGCGGGGTTTCTCCGACGATTTTCCAGTCATCGACTTTTTCGGAGAAGAGGCGGTGAAACATTTTGACTTCTTCGGGGACGTAAGCGGAAAAATTGCGGTAATGCGAAACCAATTCAGAAGAATCATCAAGGGAGAACTTGCCTTTTCTGTTACCGACTTCAAGATCGGCGGAAATTTTCCATTGCGTCAAACGGACGACAGCGGGCAGAAAAACGGCGAGATTAAGGGCATATTTGCGGGTGGGTCCGAAGAGGGAAAATGGACCGCTGATATCCAGTTCGAGGGAATTTTTCTTAACCTGAACAACTTCAGCAAGGAGCCGGAAGAACTTGAGATACTTCAACATGCGGCGCAGTTCAGCGGGTTCAGGGTCGGAAACTTTGATTTTCAGGGAACGTGTGTAGAACAACATGCCCTGAGCGAGAGCAAGATTGTAACGGTCAAGCAAGTCAACAGGTTTGATAAAGGGAAATGAAACAATTTTTTCAAAACCCGGGAGATCGCCGTAAAGATCGGAGCCGCCGGATAGATCGGAAACACAAGTTTGAAACTTATCAACATCATATCCGCAACGGATAAGAAGTTCAGAAGTTCCGGAAAAAACCTTTTCGCGTAAGGCGGGATAATCAATATCCTGAGCGGAGAGAAAAACGGTTCTGTCCATTAAAAGTTTGATAAGTCCGTCAACGACTTTAAGTTCTTTCTGATGACGGTAAAGTTCAAGAGCCTCTTCGAGCTGATTGCGGGAAAATCCTTTATTGGCAGCATCGGCAAAACAGTCAATAAGGGACTGCGCCAGAAGCAGTAAATCCGGTTCGTTTTTATCAACGAACCGGATTTTGAACCTGCCGCCGGAAAAGCGGAAAAGGAGGAGATCTCCCGTCAACATGCGGAATTATCCCTCGTAATTGAAACTTGCCTCATCGGCGAGGAGCTGTTTCAATTTGGTCAACGCCTGATTCTGGATCTGACGGACACGCTCACGGGTACGTCCGATTTCCTGACTGACTTCTTCGAGGGTCAGGGGGCGGCTGCCGCGGAGACCGAAACGCATTTCAAGAATTTTGCGTTCGCGTTCTTCGAGTTTATCCAGCAGATGCATCAGACGGAAGACGGACTCAACATCGCCGATAATCTGATCGGGAGTCTGGGCGTGTTTATCGGGAATGATATCCTGAAATTCGCCTTCTTCGCCCTGCTGAATGGGGTCATTGAGAGAGATTGTTCTCAAATCAGCCATACGCAGACCGGCGACGGTGCGTTCGCTGAACTCCAGTTTTTCGGCGATTTCGGCATCGGAGGGATCGCGTCCCAATTCTTCGACCAGCCGCATGCGGACGGTTTTGATCTTATTGATTTTACCGGCGGACTGAACAGGGATACGGATTGTCCGGCTCTGATTGGCAAGTGCGCGTCTCATGGACTGTTTGATCCACCAGGCGGCGTAACTGGAAAACTTTGCGCCTTTGGCGGGATCAAATTTTTCAACAGCGCGCATAAGTCCGATATTGCCTTCGCTGATAAGGTCGAGCAGCGGCAGTCCCAGTCCTTTGAAATCGTGGGCGATTTTGACGACCAGACGCAAATTGGCTTTGATCAGAGTGGTACGGGCATCTTCGTGTTTGCCTTCATCGGTACTGTGAATGGCATCAGCCAGATCGGCTTCCTCTTTTTTGTTGACAAGGGGAATACGGGCGATTTCAGTCATGTAGACTTTCATGGTGTCATTCTTGGTACCCATGACCAGTTTGGAATCAAGAGCCGTTTTACGGGCGGCATCTTTTTCCTGCTTGGTTCTGAGCTGACTGCTTCCGGTGGCGCGGCGTCCGCGGACAGGAAGTTCTTCGGGCATGGCTTTGGGCGCAAATTTGACAGGCGGAGCGCAGACGCGTTTGATGACCAGTTTCCGCTTGACCGTCGGCGTGGGGTCAGCTGCGATATCATCATCAAAGTCATCGTCATCATCGTCAGCTTCAATCGCGGCCAGTTCGTCCAAACTGGGTTCCATATCATTTAAAGAGTCTTTTTCCATGGCGGCAAAATCAGCGGCAGCGTTATCGATCTGAACTTCATCAACACTCTGTTCAACTTCAGGAGCCGCTTCTTCAGCCTTGGGCGCTTTTTTTCCTGACGCAGTCTTTCGGGCTGCGGGTTTTGTCATTTCTTCATCCACACCATTTGAATCTTTTTTCATAATAAAATCTCCTGTCGCGATAATTTTCCGCAGCGGTCCCACACCCGACAAATAAGCGATCCGCCGGAGGACAGTGGCAAGCTGTCCTGAACAAAAAATTCTGTGCCATTCCTCCGGGACAAAAAATTATCCCGGATCAACCGGTATATGTCCGAATGGAATCCCCCTTTTTTTTGCCGGAATATTCAAACTCCGGTTCATCTGCTGACATAAAAAACAACATTTTTTTATTTTGCGGCTATCAAAATATCAAAAGTTGGTTTATAATATATCAGCGACCATTTCAGTATCCGCAATCGAACGGAAAACTCCGATCACACGGATGCGAAATCTCATTTTGATGACATTATAAACGATTGAAAAGAAATATCAAGCCGCTATGACAAAAAAATGGCAAAAAAAACTGAAAAAATTTTTTTCAGCAGAAAAAAGTCAACTTTCAGGGTGTGCAGGAAGTGAACTTTCAGTTCTTGCGCTCCTGATTCTCAGGGTGTGTCTGCAAAAAAAGACCACTCTGGTTGCCACATTGCCTGATTCGGCATCGGCGGATGCTCTGGAAGAGGAAATCCGGGTATGGACGGAAAAACTGGATATCAACTTGGATTTTCTCGCCGTTCCCGAATGCGGACGGGGCAAACTGCTTTTTCCGGGCGGAGAAAGCCGCAGAGCAAGAGCATTGGATGATCTTCTCAATAAAAAATATGATCTTGTCATCGGCAGTATCAATTCCCTGCTGGGACCGGCACAATCTCCTGCTGAAATCAAAGAGGCGGCGCTCATCCTTGAACCGGATATGGAAATTCCGCCGCAAGTTCTGCTTGAAAAACTGGTTGCGCTGGATTACGACGATGAATATGAAGTAACCGTTTCAGGAGAATTTGCCAAACGCGGCGGTATCATTGATTTGTACAGTCCCGCCCATGATGCGCCCTGCCGGGTGGAGTTTTTCGGAGATACTGTGGAAACGCTGCGTCTCTTTAATCCGGCGACCCAGCGTTCGACCGGACCGGTCAGCGAGTACCGTATCATCGGCAGATCCGGCATTACCGCAGGCGGAGAGGCTGATTCGGATGTGTTTGCCTATTTTGACTTCCGTCCCTGGCACCTGCTGACAGTTCACCCCGGAGATACGCTTGAAAAAATCACCAATTATCTGACGCAGGAAGAAGTTGACCGTTATAAGGATATTCTGCAAAAAAGAACGTCTGGAAGTGAAGCGACATTTTTTTACGATGCTGCTGAAGTGCCGGAGGTCCTCGTTCACGGTTCAGAAGACATACAGCCGGCGGATTTTTCAGGAAAAGCGGCAAACGTTTCTCCTGAAGCAGCTGAGAAGGCGGCGGCAATCAATCTGGAACTTTTGAAAAATGATATCTCCTCAACTTTGGAACGCAACGGAACTGTGGTTCTCTTCACCCGTAAAGAAGAGGACATTCCGGAATTGCAGAAGTGGTGCCGCACCAACGGCATGGATACGGATAATATTGAATTTGACTGTCTGGAAACAGAATCCGGATTCCGTTTAGTTGAAGAAGACCTGCTGGCAATCAGCGAAAGTGAATTGACTTCCGCCGGATTCAGAACATTCAACACCGGTGCCGATGAAGAAAAACTGCCCGCAGAAGAAGTGCCTCTGCCGCCGCCCAAACAGGATGAAATCGTGCTTGCTGATCTGGAAACCGGCGATTACGCCGTTCATCTGGATCACGGTATCGGTATTTTCAGGGGATTCAAAACGCTGACGACCAACGGCGTTTCAAGAGAGGTTCTGGTTATCGAATACCGGGACGGCAAACAGCTTTATGTGCCGCTGCTCCACGCCAATAAATTGAGCCGTTATCTGGGCGCACCGGGGAAAGTTCCGCTGCACACACTCGGGGGCAAACGCTGGGATAAAGACAAGGAAAATGCCCGGAAAGGCGTCCGTTCCTATGCGGCTGAAATGCTCCGCATGCAGGCAATCCGCCAGGCACTGCCGGGGATTTCGTTTGAACGCAGTCCTGCCATCAAGGGTTTTCTGCGCGCGTTCCCCTTTGAGGACACCCGCGACCAGAAACGCGCAACGGTTGAAATCGCTCATGATATGGAGTCCACCCGTCCGATGGACCGTCTTCTCTGCGGGGACGTGGGGTACGGCAAAACCGAACTTGCCATGCGTGCGGCATTCATGGCAGTCGCATCCGGATACCAGGTGGCGGTGCTTGCGCCGACGACGGTGCTTGTCCATCAGCATTTTCAAAGTTTCAAGAAGCGTTTTGCCAAGTATCCTGTCACCATCGGCGAACTCAGCCGTCTGCGCAGTACCGCTGAACAGAACCGGGTCACCGATCTTCTTCACTCCGGCGGACTGGATATCGTTATCGGCACTCACAGACTTTGCACGGATAGAATCAAATACAAAAATCTCGGTCTGGTCATCATTGATGAAGAACAGCGTTTCGGGGTCAATCACAAAGAGCGTTTGAGACAATTCCGCACCGAAGCGGATGTGCTTGCAATGTCTGCAACGCCCATTCCGCGCACCCTTTATCTTGCCATGGCAGGCGCACGGGATTTGAGTACTTTGTCAACCGCACCCAAACTCCGGCTGCCGGTCAAAACGGTGATTTCTCCTGAGGATGACAAACTTGTTTTGGATGCCGTCTCAGCAGAACTTGCGCGCGGCGGACAGGTTTATTATCTGCACAACCGGGTCAAAACCATTGATGACTGTGCGGCGAAACTTCAGAAAATGCTCCCGGAATCGGCAAGAATTGCCGTTGCACACGGACAGATGCACGAAAAGGATCTCGAAGAAACCATGACAAAATTCCTGCGGGGAGAAATTGATGTGCTTGTGTGCAGTACGATCATTGAATCCGGACTTGACGTTCCCAACGCCAATACCATGATCATTGACCGCGCCGACCGTTTCGGACTTGCCGAACTTTATCAGCTGCGCGGCAGAGTCGGACGCTGGAAAAATCAGGCATACTGCTACTTACTGCTGCCCCGCAACCAGTTGATCAGCACCGATGCCCGCAAACGTCTTTCAGCCATCCGCCGCTGTTCCCATCAGGGGGCGGGATTCCAGCTGGCACTGCGCGATCTTGAAATCCGCGGTTCCGGCAATCTGCTGGGCGTGGAGCAGTCCGGACATCTTAATCTGATCGGATTTGATCTTTACTGTCACCTGCTTAAACAGGAAGTTGCAAGTTTAAAAGGTCAGAAACTTGACCTGCTCCCCGAAACAGAAATCGCCGTAGACTTCATCAAGTTCACACTCAACGGAAATCCGGAGCAGGAAATCATCGCCGCCTTTACTGAAAAATACATCGGCGGAGAACGTCTGCGTCTGGATGTCTACCGCCGCCTTGCCGCCCTTGACAGCGAAGAGGCAACCGATGCCTTTGGTGAAGAACTTGCCGACCGTTTCGGTCCGCTGCCGACGGAAGCGAAAAATCTTTTGCTCTACACCAAACTGCGGATCGCCGTTGCCCGTTCCGGATACCGGAATCTCATGGTTTACAACGGAAAAGTCACACTCAACAATACCGGCGGCACGATTTACAGAACAGAAAACGGCAAACAGCCCGTCATTGACTACCGCAATCCGCCGCTGCTGCGCCTTAAAATACTGACGGATATCGTCAAGAAAGCTGGAACAAAATGAACGGAAAAAATCTGACAGCCTTTTTCGGCGGCAGTTTCAACCCGCCCCACAACGGACATCTGGGCGTGGCTCAGGGTGCATTGAACTCAGGACTCTGCGGTAAAGTCGTCTGGGTGCCCTCATGGAGTCAGCCGCACAAACAGAATAAAAAGGCCGCTCCTTTTCATCACCGTCTGGCAATGGTGAATCTGCTGATTGATGGCAAAGAAAATATGTTTGCAAGCGACCTTGAGGAACGTATCAAACTTCAACCGTCGTACACCTTTGAAGTACTGAAACACTTTGCGGCTGAACTTCCGCATGATGAAGAACCTGCCCTGCTCATCGGTGCGGACTCCCTGCTGGCACTGCACAGTTGGTACAAGGCAGAGGAACTGCTTGAAAAGTATGTGATCCTCACCTATCCGCGCCCCGGAGAAATCATTTCTCTTGAAGCTCTCCTGTGTCATTGGGAGGAAAAAAAGGCGCAAAAACTGCTTTCAGGTGTCATAAACGGTGCGTTTTTTGAAATATCTTCAACGGGAATCAGAAATTCTCTTGTCAAAACCGCAAACAAGAGTAATATTAATAATGAGGACAAAAGTCTGTTGAATGACCGTGTGGCAGATTATTGTGAAAAATACCGTCTCTACACGGATTGAAAGGAAAAAGTGATTTTTATGAATGAAGAAGTGAAAATGCAAAAAGTCGATCCCGCAGAAATGGCACAGCTCTGCGTCAAGTGTGCTGAAGATAAACTGGCTGAAGATGTTGTTTGTATTCCCATCGGCAACGTTTCAAGCATTGCAGATTTTATTGTGATTGCAACCGCCAACTCCGAACCGCAGCTGCGTGCGCTTGTCGGCTTCATTGAACGCGAAGTTCTGGAAAAACTGGGCAGAAAAACGCTGCACCGTCCTGAAGTCAGCGTCACCGAGTGCGGTTGGGCGCTGCTGGATTTCGGCACGGTCATCATCCATGTGATGACTCCGGAAACCAGAGAAAAATACAACCTGGAATCCCTCTGGGGTAAATAATCCGATGGAACGTTTTCAGCAGCGCGACTGGGATGAATCCCGATGGGAAAGCGAGATCCGGCGTGATGAACGCAGGATCTGCGCCTATTTTTCCGCGCTGCCTCTTCATCTGGATATGCCGGATGAAGAAGAATTCATCTCCCGGTCTGTCGCAGCAAAAAAAGAACTGATTTCAGAAGAAAACGAAAATGTTCTGCACTGCTGGTCCTACCTTACTCCGGAGCTTGAGGACGAAGATGAGGATACTGATGAAGAAAGCGAATCCCGCGTTCCCACCGTTTTCAGTTCAGGAGAACTGATGATTGATATGCTGGATGCTCTTGCATGTGAGTGGAACGAAAATTATATATCTTCATTTCCCGATTATCTGCGTCCCTGGGGGATCAGCACTGCCTGTTTTTACAGCAGGCTGCTTGCAAGAATTGCCGACTTTGCAGACGCCTGTACATCATCTGAAGCCGATCCCGGTCTTCGCACAACGCTGGCAAAGTTTGTACTGTCAGACATCAGAGTTCTTGAGGGTACGCTGGATTTCATGGCAGGTTATATACCCGAAGCTGAACCGCTGATAAAAAAACACCTCAAAAAAATCAGCCTGATCAATGACTGGGTCGTTCACCTCTGGAATCTGACAAAAAACTGACCCGGATATCCGCCCGAACCTGTTTCAATCAAAACATCAATAAAACATGAAAACGTTATTCAGTTACAAGGATATTGAGGTGCTGTCCGATGATACATCTCTCATCATCCGCAACAGCAGGATTTGCAGAAAATTCGATCTTTCTTCCGGTGCGCCCAAAACTGTTTCTCTGACAGGAGCTGACGGCAGAGAATTTGCCTCCGCAGACAAAGACACCCCCGATATCGCTTTTATCGGTATGCACAATGCCGTTTCCGATGCGAAAATCAAGTGGTATATAACAAATATTTCAGCGGAATATATTTCAGGCAGTTACAAAGACTCCGGACATGTGAAAGTCTCCGTTTTCATGGACGAACCTTTTTCTGAAACAAAATACCGCAGAGATTACCTGATTTATCCGGATTTTCCAGCCATTTCAGTTGAAAACTTTATCTCTCTTGAAGTTCAGCCGATGGTTTTCTGGACCAACAGAGGCAATCTGAATCAAGCAAGATATTTCACCAATCAGCGGGAATCTATTGCAGACAGTATCACTTGTGCCGAAAATGTCCGTCCGGCGCTTGCCGTTGAATTCAGAGGACGAACTGACACCACCAATACGCTTGTCGTTGAAACGCAGGTAAAAGATCAGGAATTTCTCAACGGCAATCTGCTTTTCTGCAGCGATGACACCGGCGCCGGATTTGTTTTCGTTCAGGAGGCCCCCCCGAGCGGAGAACGGCGCGACCTTGAAGATTATGATTTTAAAATCAGCGGAAAACGCATTGATTCCTGCGGTTGGGGCATTCATCCCTTTGAAGTTCATCGCAACAGCAGTTTCAAAGGATACCGCCATGATTTGATTGTGTATTCTTCTGAAGAGGAAAAACACCTGCTGCTCAAAGCCTTCATCCGTCTGCGCTACCCCGCCAAAGACCTCAATATCATGGTCAATCCCTGGGGGTGCGGCAAATTCCGGCAGTACGTCAGTGAGGCATTTATCATTGAAGAAATGAAAGCTGCCGGAGAAATCGGTGCGGATTTTTATCAGATCGATGACCAATGGCAGAACGAAAGCGGTCTGGCGGATCTTCAAATTTACAACAAACGCATCCGCGAAGATTTCTGGACCGTTTCAAAAAGACACTTCAACGGAACTTTTGACAATGTTATTGCCGCCGCAAAAAAAGCCGGCGTCAAACCTGCATTGTGGATTGCCCCTTCTCTCAACTGTGAATATGAAGATTGGGAAATGATTGCAGGTCAAATCCTTGATTTTTACAAAAAATACGGCTTCACCAATTTCAAAATCGACGGCGTTCTCATCCGCAGCAAGAAGGCAGAAGACAACCTGAGAAAACTGCTTGAATTTGTCCGTGATGAAACCGATGGAAATGTTTATTTCAATCTGGATACGACCAACGGACAGCGTCCCGGGTACTGGATGTTTCTGGAATACGGCAACATCTTTCTTGAAAACCGTTACTGCCACTATTACCATGATTGCGCCGTTGATTACCACCCGGAAAGGACTTTGCGGAATCTGTGGGATCTTTCAAAATATCTGACGCCGTCTGATTTGCAGATAGAAATTCCCTCGCCCGATGACATCAACCCCGCCGCCTATGAAAAATATCCGGAAGCAAGACCCGATGTCTACCCGTTGGAATACTGGGCAGCCATCGCCCTTTTTGCCAATCCTCTGATCTGGACGGCTCCGTCAAAAATCAGTGCTGAAAGCAGACTGGTCTTGAAAAAGATGAATGATCTTCACAAAAATTACAGAGAGGAATTCAGCCATTGCGACATCTTCCCTGTCGGCGCACGTCCCGACGGCAAGTCCGTCACCGGATTCATCGCATGGAATAAAACAAGCGGTAAAACATTTCTGCTGATTTTCAGAGAAAAGGATTGTGAAGAAACAGAAACAACCCTCATTCTGCCCCACTCTTCCGCCTCTTCATGGCAGATAATTTCAGGCAGAGGTACGCTCACAAGTACCGGAAAAGGCGTTGTCTCTTGCGCACTTGATAAAAAACAATACATCTTTGCAGAGTCAATTTGATCCGGAATCTTGCGCTGAATCGGACAATAAAAAAAACACGGACTGGAAATTTTACACAAAGCGGTGTATATTATCAAAATAAAGAAAAATTGTGTGAATTTTTCACAAAAGCACCTTTGAGCGGTGCGCATTGAAAAATTCGGAAGAATTGAAACTGTCAACTGTAAAAGGGAGTGCGATCCAACATCATGGCTGGAAAAAAACATCGTATCCAAATCAGCAAGGATGAGTGCAAAGGCTGCGGACGCTGCGTCCCCGCCTGCCCCAAAAAACTGATCTCTGTCGGTAAAGAAATCAATATTCAGGGTTATCTTGCCGTCGTTGCAAGCGAACCTGAAAATTGTATCGGCTGCGGCGCCTGTTTCCATCAGTGCCCCGAACCCGGTGCCATCACCATTTTTGAAATTGAGGAGTAACATCATGCAGTACAATCAACGCTTGCTGCTCAAAGGCAATGAAGCCGCCGTTTACGGCGCTCTGCTCGCGGGCTGCGACTGTTTCTTCGGTTACCCGATCACCCCGGCAAGTGAAGTGGCTCACACCGCCGCTTTGCTCTTCCCCCGCCTGAAACGCCCCTTCATTCAGGCTGAATCCGAAATCGGTGCCATCAACATGGTCATCGGTGCCGCCGCAAGCGGACGCCGCGCCATGACCGGCAGTTCCGGTCTGGGTATCAGTTTGAAGCAGGAAGGTGTCAGTTATCTTGCCGCCTACGAAATGCCTGCGGTCATCATCGACGTCACCCGCGGCGGTCCGGGACTCGGTAACATCGGTCCTGAACAGGCGGACTATTTCCAGCTGGTCAAGGGCGGCGGTCACGGCAGTTATCACTGTCTGGTCTTCACCCCCAACTCCGTTCAGGAAATGTGCGACTTCACGGTTCTCGCCTTTGAAATGGCTGAAAAGTACCGTATGCCCGCCTACGTCATGGCTGACGGCGTTATCGGTCAGATGATGGAATCCGTCCAGCTGCCCGATCCCAAGCCCTATGACTATGATCCCGACTGGAAGATGGGCAAAATCATCGACGGCAAAGCCAACTACATCACCTCTATTTACATGGAGTATGATGATCTTGAAGCCCTCAACCGCAAACTGCAGAACAAATACCGCGAAATCGAACGCACCGAACAGCGTGCCGAAGAATTCATGGTCGATGATGCGGAACTGGTGATTGTCGCCTACGGTATCTGCTCCCGTATTGCTCAGGGAGCGGTTTCCGAACTGCGCGCCCAGGGACTCAAAGTCGGTCTGATCCGTCCGCAGATGGTTTACCCGTTCCCCAATGACAACTTCAAAAAAGTTGTTGAAAACGGCAAAGCCAAAGTCGTCGTCAGCCTCGAAATGAGCGCAGGACAGATGATCGAAGATGTTAAACTTGCTCTTGAATGCAAACTCCCCGTCGAACTCTGCAACCGCATGGGCGGAAACGTTCCCAGCTGCGCAGAAGTCTGCGAAGCAATCAAGCGTATTTATAAGGAGTACACAAAATGAGTACCGAAAAAATCAAATTCGGCCGTTCCAATGTGTTCTTTGACCCCTTTGAACGCCGTCCCGGTCCGATCAAGACCAACATGCACTACTGCCCCGGATGCGGTCACGGTATCCTGCACAAACTGATTGCTGAAGCCATTGAACACTACGGCATTCAGGAAAATACCGTCTTCATCGCCCCCGTCGGCTGCGCTGTGTTCGCCTATTACTACTTCAACTGCGGAAGTATCTCCGTTCCCCACGGACGTGCGCCCGCCGTCGGTACCGGTGCCGCCCGTGCCACCCCGGAAAAATACGTCATCTCCTATCAGGGTGACGGCGACCTGGGTGCCATCGGTTTCAACGAGTTCATTCAGGCTGCCAACCGCGGTGAAAAAATGGCGATCTTCTTCGTCAACAACTCCAACTACGGTATGACCGGCGGACAGATGGCTCCGACCACTCTGCCCAATCAGGTCACCATGACCAGCCCCTACGGCAGAAATGTCGAAACCGAGGGTTATCCCATGAAGGTCTGCGAACTGGTCAACGCCCTGGAGGCCCCCGTCTATATTGAACGCGTTGCCCTCACCGGTACCGCCAATATCCTCAAAGCGCGCAAAGCCGTTTTCAAAGCCATTGAAAACCTCAAGAACCGTAAGGGATTCTCTCTGGTTGAAGCCCTCTCCCCCTGTCCGGTCAACCTCAAAATGACCGCTGAACAGGTCAACGAGTTTATTGATACCAAGATGACTCAGTTCTTCCCGCTGGGCGTTCTCCGCGACCGCTCCGCCGAAACTCCGGCAGGAAACGTTCCCGAAGAACCCGTCCGCGATCCCGAAGGCGTCAAAAAGCTGCTCTTCACCGCCAAAGAAGAAGGTGCTGCCGATGCAGAAAAAATCGTCAACAACTCTGAGCTTTTCAACGATGAACGCCGCATCCGCGTTTCCGGTTTCGGCGGTCAGGGAATCTTAAGTCTCGGACACACCCTCGCCGATATGGCGCGTCTCCGCGACTTCAACGTTTCATGGATGCCCTCTTACGGTCCGGAACAGCGCGGCGGTTCCGCCAGCTGCGCCGTCATCCTCTCCCGTAAAGCCATCCCCTCCCCCCTGGTGGACTCCTGCGACCTGCTCATCGCCATGACCAAGGCCGCTCTGGATAAATTCGGATATCAGCTCAAAGATGACGGTATCCTCATCTATGATACCTCCGCCATGGAAAAACCCGAAGTCAAACCCGGTCAGAAAGTTTTCGGTCTTGACGCCCTTGCCATTGCCAACAGGATCGGCAACGCAAAATGCGCCAACTCCGCCGTCCTCGGCGCCCTCGCCGCTATCCTCGGCAAGTACGCCCTGACTTCTGAAGATGCCGCCGACTACGAAAAGGTCTTTACCGAAGCTATCACCGAAAGCTTCCGCAAAAAACCCAAAGTCGTCGAACAGAACATCGCCGCCTTCAACGCCGGCCGCGATGAAATGTCCTCTCAGCTTGCTTGATAAAGGCTGAGAGGGGTTGGAGCCGGGGGAGAAGAAAAAACTTTTTTTCACGAGAAAAAAAGTCTTTTCTTCTCCCCCGGACCCCCTCATCTTTTTCAAAAAAAGCGGAGTATTTGTAAAAGGTGTTGTTCTCTGCCGGGCGGATGTTTTCGCTGTCTGCCAGCATAGGGAACAAAGCCTTTCAAAAAAAGCGGAGTATTTTGTTTATTGAAAAAATAAGTCTTATAAGTCGTATAAGTCTTATTTCTTTTTTTTACAGAGGTTCAAATGGTCAGGCATACAGTTTATTGTGATGTAATCGGTTCTCCGGGCAATGTCGTGGAGCTTGAAAAAAATGACAGAGATCATCTTTTTAAAGTTTTCCGTGCCTCGATCGGTGACGAAGTTGAACTTCTTGACGGCAGAGGCCGCAGAGGTATCGCCCATGTGATTGAGGGAAAACTCCTTTCGCTTGAAAGCGTTGAGGATATCCCCGAACCTGAACGCAAATACCACTTGTACTGCGCCGTTGCCAAAAGAAACAAATTTGAACCCCTGCTGAAACAATGCGCCGAACTGGGTGTCTGGAGTATTGTCCCCGTCAAATTCACCCGTTCCGTTTCCGACAGTGACAAAAGCGGCGGCAGATGGAAAATTCTGCTGCAAGAGGGCTGCAAACAGTCCAAAAATCCCTTTGTTCCGATTATAAGAGAACCCGTTTCTCTGGATACGGCTCTGGAAGAAATGAAAAATTTTCACGCCTTTTACGGCGGTATCGGAGAAATCAGCGAAACTCTCTCTGATTCCGGAAAAGATGCCGCGTTTCTGGTGGGTCCCGAGGGCGGATTCACGCCTGAAGAACTGGAAAAAATCAAAAATTCAGGACTGAGGACTTTAAATCTTGGTCCCTATGTTCTGCGCCTTGAAACCGCCGCTGTCTGCGGTATGGCTGTCTTGCGGAAAATTCTCCCCCTGCTGATTTTCTGCACCGTGTTATTTTGCGGCTGCAACAAACCCGCAACGATGAAACACCCGTTGATGCAGAAAGGCACGCAGTACCGCAATGACGGCAATTACAAACTGGCTCTGGAATTCTACCGGAACTGTCTGAAAAAACATCCGGATTCCCCCGAAGTCATTCTGGCTCTGGCCCAACTTTATGATGAATATCTGGATCAGCCAATCCCCGCGCTGTTCTACTATGACGAATATCTGAAAAATCCGCCGCCGGGAGTTGATACGACGCTCGCAAAAAACTCCCGGGATTTGGTCTATTCCCGTCTGGGCAGAAAGTTTGAACGCAGCAGTACCGCCGTTATCAAACTTCAGCAGGAAAAGGCAGTGCTCACCCGTCAGAACGAGTTGTTACGCCGCTATGTACAACAGTTGAAAAACAGTCTGAACAAAGCGTTGAAAAATAAAAAAACGCCTCCGAAAGCAGAAAAAAAGGTTAAGTCCGTCAAATCAGCAAAACCAACAGCGCGCGGCAAACGGTAAATCCGTTTTTCCCGGATACCCCCATGCCCTGTTAAAAATCAGAAAATATATTTTTTTCTGATTTTTTCACTTTTTTTCTTGACAAACAAAATATGAGAATGTAAATTTAAATCAGCAAACAGGTAACACGGGTAACCAAAGTAAAAAAAATGCAACGTCTCCGAAACAAAGATATCGCCGATATGGTCGGCGTTTCCCGCGCGGCGGTAACGCAGGTTCTCAACGGTTCGCGTCCCGGCTGTGTCTCAGCAGAAAAACGCGAAGCGATCCTGCGGATAGCAAGAGAACACAATTATCACCCGGATTTTGCCGCACAGGTTCTCGGTTCCGGCAAAACGCGGACGATCGGTATGCCGCTTCCATGGATGCAGACGTTGAGTTCATCTCTCAGTTACGGACGTTTGCTGAACTATCTGACAGCAAAACTGGAACAAACAGGGTATATGCTCACGCTGCTGCCGGTGACCAATGAAACCAGAGAAAAGATTTTTCAGGGCGTGGACATCCTTCTGCGTTCACGGAGAGTGGACGGACTTGTCGTCAATTCGAATTTTCTCAATAAGGAAATCACTCAGACTATTCAGAAAAACCGGATACCGGTCATTTCTTTTTCATTTTCTTCTGATCCCCGGGAAGCATATCCGGAAATATCCGATGTGTTTTTTGACTGTCGCCCGGCATTGAAAGAACTGATAGATCGGTTTACAACTTACGGTAAAACTGCAGTCATCGCTCTGGAAGGAACAAATAATACCCGTGCGGCGTTTCTGCGCCGTACCCCGGAACTTACTTTTTTTGAGCTAAAAAAAACACCTTATTTTCTCAATAACACAGCCGCAGAGGCTATGGTATTTATACGGCATAAGTGGCAGAAGTTAAAAAATTATCCTTGCTGGATTTTGCAGAATGACAACTTTGCTTATGCAGCAGATTGCGTTATCAGAGAAATGGGACTTATTCCCGGAAGAGATATTCTATTTGCCGGCTTTGACGATATGGAAGAAAATTTTACAAATCCGTTTTTCACAACAGTCCGCGATCCCTTCGATGAAATGGCTGATGCGTGCATACGTCTGCTGAGGGAACAGCTGGACTCCGGAAAAAATCAAGCAGAACATATCAAAATCCCCAGTCGTATTATTTACCGAGCCTCTTCACAACCAGCAAATCCCAAAGAGTTTTGATATAATTTTCAATAGGAAAGGAAATTCTTATGAACGGAAAAATCAAATATTTTACTTTGATTGAACTGCTGGTCGTTATTGCCATTATTGCTATTTTAGCTGCGATGTTGATGCCGGCTTTACAGCAAGCGCGGGAACGGGGAAAACAAAGCTCCTGCCAATCCAATATCAAGCAAATCGGCATGGCGTTTACCATCTACGCAGACTCATTCAATAACTGGATACCTTCTTACAACAAAACCGAATCTTACGGATTATCCAATGATCTTGCATCTTCCCGTCCCTGGATCATGCTTCTGGCACGGCAGACGAAACTGTTTGACTACTCCGACCGCTGGGCCCGGGTCGCCAATCCTCCGGAACAGAAAGGCGCCCGTTTCTGTCCGTCAGTTCTCAAAAACGCAATAACTCCGACCTCTTACGGAATCAACTGCGGACTCGGATACAACACGACCGGCTCATCAAAACCGGCAGGTGTTCGCGAACGGCGTTACTGGGGCGGACTTACGCTCTCCGACGGAGTAACGATTTTTGCAAAAATCGACGGAATGCCCTCCCCCAGCAGAGTAAGCACGGCGGGAGATTGCGGAACAGCTTACCGGATAGCCCCCCTTGCTCAGGATTCAACTGTTCCCGGTCTTGCTTCCGGAGCTGTGTTGCGGCATAGCAATAAGCTGAATATGAGTTTTGTTGACGGTCATGCGGAAATGCAGGGGTTGGAGCAGCTGCGCTACTGGCCGTCCGGAGATTTGACACTCCGTTTTGAAAAGCCGTGGTACTGAAAGGGCAACAAGCATGCTGAGAATTTTTACCGTCATCTCCGTCATGGCTGCAGCCGCAGCAGGAGCCGCAACGTTCGACCTGCCGGATATTACAGCTGACAAACTGTGGAAAAGCAGAAGTTTTACAGCTGCAAACGGCGAAACGGTGCAGCTCTCCTTTACGGCAGACCGTCATGCGGAGGGAGTATTAGTCACCAACAGCATCAAATCAACTTACCGGAAATTTACTGTTTCTCCGGGAAAAAACAGTCACACGCTGACATTTCCGGAGAGAAAAACGCCGGTCAGGCAGTTCATAGTACATCTCATACCGCCAAAGGGAACAACTCTTTCGGTCAAAGATTTCAAGGTGCAGACAGCAGATAAGATCCGCTACGGAAACTTTGAAAATGTCCTCGTTCATTCCAACGGCTGCACCGGGTGGACGGCTGATAAAACCGGTTCATTCAAAGTAAAAAACGGTAAAGTTTGCGGTACACTTTCCGGCAAACCTTTTGTCTGGTTCAAACAGTGGGTTCCCCTGCCGCCGGATAAAATATTTACTGTTGCCGCCGACATTGAAACAAAAAATTTCAAAGGCAATGCCGGTTTTGAACTGAACTTCAGAGGCGGCGGGAAAGGAATCGATAAAACACTCCGCCACATGCCTGTTTCTGGAAACACCGGTGGTGTAAAGAGAATTTATTACACTTTCAAAACTCCTGCAAAACTCAAATACTGCGCCGTCCGTCTGGCGGCTGTCAATGCTTCAGGAACCGTTGCGTTTGACAATGTGGAACTTATTCCCGGCAAATTCGTCCCCATCATTCCTGTTTCAAAAAATTTCAGCAAAAAACTTACTTTCAATGGTTTCTTCAAATATCACCGCAACGGTTTCAAATGGGATCCGGCGCCGCCGCTGACAGAAATATCTCTGGCAACGGATGACCGCGAACTGGTCATAAGCGGCATCTGCGGCGAACCATTCATGCAAAAGCTCAAGGCGATCCGCAACAATCCGGCAGGTTTCTATGCAAATGATAACGTTGAACTGTTTATTGATGCGCAGGGGATCGGCAGGTCTTTTTATCAGATCATCGTCACTCCGCATGGTGAGTATAAGAGTTATTTCAACAATGACTCAACCTGGAAAGGCGCTTCTGTCAAAACATGGAAAACACCTGAAGACTGGCGCTTTGAAGTCCGGATACCTTACGTCAACATGGGATATGCTCCGGCAGAGGCTCACCTTCCCGGAAAACGTCTCGGACTGGCTTTTTTCCGCAACCGCCGTACAACAGGAGAGTGTTACACGATGCCTTATTGGAACAAAATCGGTTACAGATATCCCGGTTTATTTCTCAAAGCGGCAACGGGAAATGTTGAAAAAGGCATGATATTCGATCCGGCTCTGGCAGCAACAGAAGAACAGGCGCATACGGAACCGCCGATGGCATGGAAAACGTCAGATCCGCTGTTCAGAGAACTGATGACTGAAGAAAAACTCTATCCGGGAAATGAACTGACCGGATACTTTTACAACGGCTTTATCGAATACGGCAACGAATCTGTCCGTCCAGTCACTCTTTTTGCCCTGCATCATGGTATCAGTTATAATTATTTCCGTGATGTGGTCAGACATTACCGGGCAAGCCGGACTGCAGGCGGAATGACGCATTACCGTCCGACCGGAGCCGATTACTCCGGTAAAATATTTGCCGCAAGAATGAATGAAAAATACAAAAACAAATTGCTCTTTGATACCAATCTCAAACGCAGTGACGGTATCTGCGCCCAACCCAATTCAGCTCCCCCGTTCCGCGGCAAATCCCTTTTTTACTGGGGAGATCCCCGTACTCATCTGCAAAAAGAAAAACAAATCGACCGTGTCATCAAACGCTGGCCGGAATTGATAAAAATCGTCCGTCTGGGGCATGAGGATGACCAACAGCCCAATTTGGATTATGTCAAGATCCGCGCTGCCTACCTTGCCAAAGAGCCGGAAACATGGAAAAAATGGGAAGCAGAGGCGAAAAAAGAGTTCGGCGGCGGAAAAATCGGTTTTCCTGCAACGGCACTCAAAGATGCCACGCCGGTCGAACGTCTGGTTTGGCTGCGTTTTGCCCGCAACCAGTATATTGCCGGTATCGGAAAATTGATCTCTTTTCTGCGTAAAAATCACCCGGGAGTCAAAATTTCCAGCTGTGTGGGGTCTACGTTTCCCTTTGCCTTCGGGTACGATGCTTTTTTCGGACGTTTCGACTGGGTGACGACCCAAACTCAATGGGGCGGCGGTCCGTTGCGGCAGAAAACAGGATTTCTGACCAAATACCTTACGGATATTTCCGGAACTCCGGCGGCGCCTTGTGTTCACATCGAGGCTTATTTTGTTTCCCTTACGCCGGAGGATACCCGGGATGTACTCAGTCAGGTGTTCCGTGCCGGAGGCAACAGTTTCCAACTGGCGTTGTTTGACTGGTTCGGCAACTCGCAGAGTGATCTGTTCGGCGCACCGGAACGTTTTCACGAAGTTATGCACGTCCTGCGGCAGCTGCCCCGGATGAATAAGCTCAAATATCCGGAAGCAGATTGTGCCATATTCAGTTCCAATATGGAAAAACTTGCGGTTCATTATTTTTCACATGAACCGGATAAATCAGGTCTGGAAGAAATTTTCACCATGCTCGGACCGCACAACCGCAGCTGGTTCCACTTCATCACCGAAGAAAATATTGCCCGGAAACACCGGAAACTTGAAGATTATAAAGTCATCTATGTTCCGCCGGTTTCTTATCAGGATGACGAAACTGTCAAATCTCTGCTGGATTATGTCCGTAAAGGGGGAAATCTTGTTATATTCAACAGGACGACTTTCCAGTTCCGTCCGGACGGTTCCGGGCGTCAGCCGCTTGTTCCGGGCAAAATGGGCAGGGGAGAAATTTTTCTCTCCGACATACGATTGGATGAATCCGTGTACAGCGACGGCAAAATGCCGCAGCATTTTGCCGCATTGCAGAAAAAATTCGGCTGCAGGATGGGACATGATATCTGGCGTTTTACTTTTCCTGCCGGACCACGGTACAAGTATTTTCCGGAAAAACTTTTCTGTCTGACCGGAAATGCCTGCTGCTGGAAAAGAAATGTTCCTTTTGACGGTCCGAATAAGCCCGTTAAGTTCACTGCAGTCTGGAACAACAAACCCGATTACGTTACAGACAAGGGAAAAAATCTGTTCAACCGCCGGCAAGCACTTTCGAGTAAAATTATTCAGGGCAGAAATCTTGATTGGCGAAAGGAACTCTCTCATTGGGCTGTGGCATGGAAAAATACGGCTCCGGCAGAAATCACACTGAAATTTGCACAACCGGTAAATATTTCTCTGGTAAAACTTTTTCTCCACGGCGGTTATCAGGATATCACCGTTTCAAGCGCAGGAAAAAACCTCGCCCGGCACCGGCGTCCGACGGGCGGAGAACCTGAAGTCGACGTGGATGAAGTTGCCATTTCTTTCAAACCGCAGGTACTGAAAGAAATCACCGTACGCCTGGAAAAACGAACCGGTATAACCTGGCTTTCTGAACTGGAAGTCTGGGGTGCAGAATAACTTTCATATCGGCAGTCATGCAAGTTTCACCTGTGTTTTTTCTGATGCCGCCTGACATTTCCGGAAAAATGCAGCAAATGACAAACACTGTCGATGTCCTTATCAGATATACATCTCCGGCTTTGCACGACTGAAAAAAATTAAAAACAGAAGTTATTTTTCCTGTTCAAAAGGGGAAGTTGACTTTTTTTTTGAGTTTTCGGTGTTATATTACATATCAGGAATCTAACGACTCAAAAGTCCTTTATAAAAAAGACTTTAAAAGTTTATTAACAGGGAAAACATGAGATTTTTACTGATTTTGACAAGCCTTGCGGCAGCAACTCTGCTGACAGGAGCCGATATTCTTGAACCTTTCCGTGCGCGGGCAGAAAAAATCGTGTACGGCACTCCCGAAGATTTTCAGCTGGGTAAAGAATTGTGTGCCGTCTTCAAGAAACTTGCCGCTCAGCGCAAACCGGTTTTCAAATCGCCGCTTTTCATCTCACAATTTGTCCCGCACCGTGTCGGTCAGTTAAGTTATACCGAAACGCAGTGGAACGACCGCCAGCTTTTCTGCGACCGCCGTCACTGGGTCACCCAACGGACGGACTTTCAACTGCCGTCAATCATCAAAAATTTTGAAGACATGAAAGAGGCCGGATACGACGGTTCAACATGTTGGACCTATCCCGGATACCGCCGCGCCTGGGTTTATTATCTTCAGGCGGCAAACAAAGTCGGCAACTTCAAAATCTTTCCGGGAGGTTCGCCCGGCGTCGGCGAATACAGCCGTATGGAAGCTTCTCTCGGCAAAGAGTTGTATAAAAATCCCGCCATTCTCAAACTCTCCGGCGTACCGTTGATGCGCGGTTATTACTCCGATCGCGGCGGCGGACTCTCCGGCGTTGAAAATTATCTTGCAAACATCAAAAAAGCAACCGGCGGAAAAGATGTCAAATACCTGACCGAATTGTTCATGATCCACTCTCACAAACGTCTTTCACGCGAAGAACGCAAAAATTTTAAAGATCAGTACTCTCTTTACTGGCAAAAACGGCAGGTTTCCGGCAAAGCGGCTCTGCTTGAATATGACTACATCACAGAATTTCTGCGCCAGAAAAGCAACGGCGGCGTCTGTTACGGACCGTATATGAATGACCAGGCATTGAAATTCCCGACCGGACTTTATGAAGATTACATTCTGCCGCTTTTCGGCGCAGCTCTTGCCCAACCTGAATTCAACGGTAAAAAAATCTTTTCCGCCAACTTCAAATGCGGCTACACCAATGCCGGAGGCTCCCAGACGCTCAACCGTGACGGCACAAAAACATTGCGCCGCAATCTGGAAACATTTTTAAAGTTCAAACCCGATGTCCTCATCGGTTCCGAGTGGGATGAACTCAACGAAGATACTTCTCTCGGACCGACAGTTGTCCGTCCGATGTCAAGTTCGCGTATCACCCGCTATTATTCAGCAATTTCCAAAGGAAAAAAGCCCTCCCCCATGCCCGGAGATGATTTATCCATCCCCAATATGATCATCAGCCAGAGAAGAGAACTTTATTACGGTTCGGAATTTGAACTTGAACTCCTCAACGTTCCCGACGGAGAAAAAAGCAAAAAATACACTGTCAAAGTAAAACTGCTTGATGAAAACAACAAAACCGTTTATACAAGTAAAACACTTGCCTTTGATTCCGGCAAAATGATGGATCACACCATCCGTCTGAATACGGCAAAACTGACGCAGTACCGTCTGCTTGCGCCTGAAATCACAGTCTCCTGCGGCGGAAACAAGCAGATTTTTGCGTCGGGACTGCCGTTTACCGTCATGCGTCCTGCCGTCTGTGACGATCACTCCTGGTACTGCACGCCGCTGCGCAATCTTCTGAAAGCTGTTTCGGCAAAAGTTGATTTCAAAAAGCAGAATGACGGACAGGTGCATGTTAAAGCACAACTGGATTTCAAAGAAAAACTCAATTCTGTTGAAATTCTGCAAAATGTCTACTCAATGCAAATACTTGATCCATGCGATGAATTCGGCACCGCCGATGGTTCAAAACAGCTCTTTTTGCTGACCCTGACCAATGTTACCGGCAAAAAGACAACTCTTTCCGTTGATGTCAACGTTGATTCCGCAGTTGCATTTTCCATTCCGCTTGACACCCGCGAGCAGGCTCTCGGAGAGATTTTCCCGGTACAACGCGATATCAAAAAACAATTCACTAAAATTTATTTTGTGGTAAATAAAAACGAACTTTCCAACGCCGCACTTTCGGTCAAAGGCAAGGATTTCAACTGGACACTGCCTCTTAACAAACTGAAAGCAGGTGATGTCATTTCACACGCCAACGCTTACGGCGTGACCGCTGTTCTGCAGAATACGCCCCGCGCTTTCCGCTGTGCCCTGCCGATGGATCACGGCAAAATCAACTGGAAAACCACCCTTCCCGCAACTCTCCCCGAAGGTGTCATGGTTCTGCGCGCCGTCTCTCAAAACGGCAAAGTCTGGTACAGCAAAGGCTGTCCGTTGGGCAGAACAGCGGAAAAAGGGGAAAAACAACTTGCCCTGAGAGGACTCAATGAATTCCGCAGCTGGCAGAGTTTCACGCTTCCCGCCTCAAGAGTGCCTGTGATTGATTATGAATTTGATTCTGCCAACGGTGCCACACTCCGCACAAAAGCCGGACGCGAATATTATGCCCAACTCGGCGGACACGCTCAACTTGCCTCTGATCAAAACGGCAACCGCAATGATTCCAAACCGGGATTAAGCACCATTCTGAACGCAAATTTAAAAAAGTCCTCCGCCCGTCCCGCTCCCGTCTGGAAAAAAGAAGACGGCAGAAACTATCTGCACTTTGACGGCAAAAGCGGCAGTTTCATCATGCTGCCCAGGACAGCCGTTCCGCAGTATTCCGGATTTCATATGACGATGGAAATCCGTCCCGTCAAATTCACAGCAAAACAGGTACTCTGGTGTCATTACAACACCTATCCGAACGGCTTTGAACTTCATCTTGAAAACGGCAAACTCTGTGCAGACCCGATCCAGCGCCGTCCGCATGATTTGACCTCGCCTTTCTGGCAGAAAAAGGAATATAAATCCGATTTGAAACTCGTCTCGGGTAAATGGAATAAAGTTGAGATGATTTACGACGGCAAGGCTCTTACCCTCGGTGTCAACGGCAAATATAAATCCTTTGCCCATGATGGCGTGCCGCGCTGGATGAGCGTCAGTACCTTCGGCGGCTGGGATAACGAAATGTTCCACGGCGATCTGCGCAAGTTGACAATCACGCCTGCTCTTCCCTCAAAATAAGGAAAATCATCATGAAATACCAGATTTTTACAATTCTTCTTTTGTTTTCCTGCACTCTGTTTGCGGAACAGAGCAAATTATTCACTTTTCCCGGAGACAATTTCGGTAAAGGTCCGGGATTGACGATCAAAGGCAAAACCATTGTATTTGCCCCCGTCAGCAGAATGTATGTAGAGCGGAAATTCAATCCTTCCGGCGGCACATTGGAGTTGACGGCAAAATTCAACCCGGTTCCGTCAAATGACAAAAAGAGTCAGCTGCATTATCTCTGGTCGGCACGGGGAAACAAACGGACGGTTGCCTCAGGTGTCATCACTGAAAATAACGGCTCTTACAGTTTGAGTTTTTACGTCTTTGACGTCAATAAAAAACCGGTATCCTGCGCCTGTAAAATCAAACTTCCGAAAGAAAAAAGCACGAAACTCGCCTTTATCTGGACAGGGACAAGCATTTCAATCAAAGTCAACGGCATACTGTTCGCCAAAAAGACCTTCAAAGGCAAACTGCAGTCAGGAGAATCTTTCATGATCGGAACAAATTCAGCAAACAGAACATTGATTCCCATGACTCTTGAAAAAGTTATTCTTTCAGATAAATAAACAAATCCACCTCATTTTCCTGTAAAAAAGGATGAAACGGCTTTTTTTTTGAATTTTCGGTGTTATATTATACTTTAAGTATGTAAAGATTCAAAAGTCCTTTATCAAAAAAGGCTTTAAAAGTTTATTTCAGGAGTTTCATCTGATGCGATATAAACCGGGAAAACACCGGCTGCCGCCCTTCACAGGATACGGGATCATGCTGGTTGACAAACCGATTCTGTGGACAAGTTTTGATGTTGTGAATTTTGTCCGCAACCGTTTCAATGTCCCCAAAGTCGGACACTGCGGCACACTTGACCCCGCCGCAACCGGTCTGCTGGTGCTGGTACTGGGAAAATTCACAAGTTACAGCGAAAAACTTTCCGGTGAAGACAAGTGCTACGAAGCGGATATGCTTCTGGGCGTGGAAACCAGTTCAGGCGATATTGACGGAGAAGTCACTTCAAGAAAAGATCCCTCGCAAATTACTGAGGAACTCCTGCGCTCCACCCTTGCCGGATTCATCGGCGAACAGATGCAGACGCCCCCCATGGTCTCCGCCGTCAAAGTTGACGGAAAGAAACTTTATGATCTTGCCCGCAAAGGCATTGAAGTTGAACGGCAGGCAAAACCCATTGTCATCCACAGTCTGGATATCACAGAGTGTGATCTGCCCCGCTGCAAATTTACGCTCAATTGTTCCAAAGGAACCTATGTCCGCACACTCTGCTCCGATGCCGGAAAAAAACTCGGTGTCGGCGCCATGCTCACCAATCTGCGGCGCACCCGCAGCGGCAAGTTTGATATAGCCAATGCCCTGACCATTGAACAGATAAGAGCGTTTTCTCAAGAAGATCTGGGCGCATATCTTGCCCGCGGATTGACACTTCTGATGAAAGGATAAATTTTCAAATGAGTTCTCTCAAAGATATTTCTTACACCGATATCGAACAAATCATAGAGGCCCTGCCCGAAACTTTCACGATCGCCGATATCAAAAAGAAACTGGGCAACCGTTCCGACACCCTGGAACGCCGCATTGAAAGGATCCTTGACGGCGATGACCGTTTTTTCAATGCGCCCGGCAGAGGTTTTCACCGCCGCGAAGCCTTTTTCAAAGGATTCCGTTTCGCCGTCACCTTTGACAGTTGGGAAAAATCCCAGGGATATCTGCTCCCCGGACACCGCTTTGTGCCGTTCCTTGCTGATACTGTCTTTCCCTCAGAAGTTATTCTGATGGATGACGGAGTTCCCGTCCCCCGCAAAGAAATCACTCTTCCGCTGGGACAGGCTTTTCATTATCATATGCTTCTGGGCAGCGATAACATCTTTGATTTTCTGCTGGCGGAATCTCCCGCCAATACCGGTATCAAAACACACCGTTCCGCCAATGAGCAGGTGACTTTAAACGTCTATGACATGACGGAATTTTATGCAAAAAACAAAGTTGAAGACGGTGATGCCATCATCTGTGAAGTTGCTGATTACCACAAGGGTATCATCAACATCTCTCTGCAGTCCGGAGACAGCCGCAGCGTCAGCGCCCGCAAAACCTGGGTCGAAAACTTCGACAACGCTCTGACTAAGGTTTGCGAGCGCTTTGAAGACTATCTGGACATCAACGAACAGTTGACCTGGGGACTCTTTTACGGCGGAAAAGCTCTTGCCAATCACGCCTGCAGTCTGGATGAATATATCCATATGTCTCTTAAAATAACCATCCGCGCCGACGGAGATCACGCCGTTCTTGCCCTCATCAACGATTACAAGGACTCTACCGACGATGACCATGACAGCGAATTGGCAAAAGTTCTTTCTCTCTCGCGCGGAGAAACCGGCAGTCTTGAGGGAATCCTCAAAGACATGGGCAATCCCGTCACCCTGCCGGAAATCGATGCCTATATTCTGGATGAGTGTTTTGCCCGCGAATCCGACTTTGATGCGATTTTCAGAAGAATTTTCGGTTCAGCTGAAAACATCTGTGTTGACGAGACCCAGCAGGCATATCTTTATACCTATCTTGAAGAACGTTTTGAGGATCTCCACGAAAACTACAACCGTGCCGACGATGAACTCAAGGCGCCGCTGCGTTCAGAAATTCTTGAAGGCATTGACGCAAAACTTGAGTTTTTCCGTCTGCTGGCAGATACCGATGCCGATCCCGAAAAACTGGATAAAGATGCTCTGCACCGTCTGGCAGAAATCGACTTGCGCCTGGATGAAATGCTCAAACTGCTCAACTCCGGCAAATATACGCCCGATCAGACAGAAATTGAAAAAATTACCGATATGGTGGAATCCCGTCTGGACGAACAGCAGGATATCATTGATAAATTAAGTGAAAGTATCAAACCACGTTGATAAAGGAAATACTATGAGTCAGAAATTACTTGTAAGCGGAAACGAAGCCATCGCCATGGCGGCGTTTGATTGCGGTGTGAATTTAGGCTGCGGTTATCCCGGCACGCCCAGTTCAGAAATCCTTGACAATTTCAGCGCACTCGGCGGCAGAGCCGAATGGGAACCCAACGAAAAATGCGCTCTTGAAACCGCTATCGGAGCGGCTCTTGCCGGCGGACGTGCCATCGCAACGATGAAACACGTCGGACTCAATGTCGCCGCCGACCCGCTTTTCACCATCGCCTACTCCGGAACTCCCGGCGGACTGGTCATCATCACCGCCGACGATCCGGGCATGGCATCCAGTCAGAACGAACAGGACAACCGCCGCTATGCCCGCGCCGCAGGTGTCCCGATGTTTGAACCCTCTGATTCTCAGGAGTGTTACGATTTTCTCCGCGCCGCTTTTGAACTGGCGGATAAATACCGCGGTCCGGTGCTGTTCCGTGTGACGACAAGAGTCTGTCACTCCAAGTGCATCATGGTCCGCAGTGACCGCCGCGATGAGATCCGTCAGGGCAATTACACCATTGATCCTGTTTCAAACGTCATGGTTCCCGCCTTTGCCAGAAAAGCCCACAAGCGTCTCCGCGCGAATTTATCTGAAATGGCTCAGACCAACGATAAAAATGCTTACAATCAGTGGATCAAGGGTTCCGGCGAACTGGGTATCATCACCAGCGGCATCTCTTTTCACCACGCCCGCGAAGCGGCTCCCGAAGCCTCGATTCTTAAAATCGGATTTTCTTATCCGCTGCCGCAGGAAACGATCAAAAAGTTTGTTTCCTCCGTCAAACGCTGTATCGTCATTGAAGAGGGCGATCCCATTCTCTTTGAAGAAATCAGCGCCATGGGTCTTGTGATTGAGAACAAGCCTGAGATGTACCGTTTCGGAGAACTTAATGTGGAACGTGTCCGCAGAATTCTCGCCGGTGACACCACGCCCGAACCCGTACCCAACCCCGGCAAACCGCCGCAGCTCTGCCCAGGCTGTCCGCACCGCAAGACTTATGAAGTCCTGCGCGATACCGGCTGTATCGTTTCCGGAGATATCGGCTGTTACACGCTGGGCGTCATGCCGCCCTTCAATGCGCTCCACAGCTGCGTCTGCATGGGCGCAAGTATCACCGTCGGTCTCGGACTGCGCAAAGTTCTTCCCGAAGAGCAGGCAAGAAAAGTTGTCAGCGTCATCGGAGACAGCACCTTCCTCCACACCGGTATCAACGGCATTGTGGAAATGATGTACAATCCGCCCGCCACCGGACACGTTGTCATCATCCTTGACAACGGCACGACTGCAATGACCGGACTTCAGGAACATCCCGGAACCGGTCATCATCTGGACGGCAGCGAATCCTTTGCCATCAAACCCGAAGATGCCTGTAAAGGACTTGGCGTCAAAAACATTGATATCGTGGATACCACCGCTGAACCTGAAAAGTTTGCGGAAATCCTCAAAACCCGTCTTGCCGGCAATGAGTGCAGTGTCATCATCGCCCGCAGACCCTGTATTCTTGCATTGGCTAAACACAAGGCGTCCAACGCCGGAAAAGGAGCATAATTATTATGGTCACGAATGTTATTGTTGCCGGTCTCGGCGGACAGGGCGTGCTGAAAGTCACGGATATTCTCTCTGAAGCACTCTTCCGTTGCGGATATGATATCAAAAAAAGTGAAGTTCACGGCATGAGCCAGCGCGGCGGTTCCGTTTCCAGCGAAGTGCGTTTCGGTGAAAACGTGGCAAGTCCCATGGTCCCCGCCGGAGAATGTGATTATCTGGTCGTACTGGATACCACTCAGGTCGAAGTTGTCAAAGACAAACTGCGTGACGGCGGTATTCTCATCACTCCGGATGACGTGCCCAAAGAAAAACTCACCAATCCCAAAGCATTGAACACCATGCTTCTGGGTGCGCTTTCGGCAAAACTTCCGGTTGAAGAAAAACTCTGGAAAGAAGTCCTTGCCGACATCTTCCCCGAGAAGATTCTTGCGCTCAACCTTGAAATGTTTGAACTGGGCAGAAATGCCGCAAAATAAAGGATTTTAATGATGGCTTTTATCAAACAGCTTTCTCTCTTTGTTGAAAATACGCCCGGAAGTATCTCCAAAGTCTGCCGGATTCTCAAAGATAATAATTTGAGCATCAGTACGCTGAGCCTTGCCGACACCAGCGAGTTCGGCATTCTCCGTCTGCTGATTCAGGACAGCGAAAAAGCAGCGCAGGTGCTGACTGCCGCAGGATTTGTCGTCAAAACCGCAGAGGTCCTTGCCCTGACTGTTCCCAACCGCGCAGGCGGACTGTCTGAAATCTTTGACATTCTGGATAAGCACAATCTTTCTGTGGAATACATGTACGCTTTCACCGCCGGAAATGCCGACAAGGCAATCATCGTTTTCAGATTTGAAAATCCGGAAACGGCTCTGAAAGAAATTTCCGGAGAGAGTGTTCAGCTTATCACTTCAAAAGAACTGTTCGCCTGAAAAATTTTCAAGTCTTGACAGAAAGAGGGAACTATGGAGAAATTGCTTGAATATTTAAGCATTGCCGGCTCTCTGCTTTTCGTGTTTTTCGCCATCGGACTGTGTATCTTTTTCCACGAACTGGGACACTTTCTGGCGGCGAAATGGCGCGGACTGCACATTGATGCCTTTGCCCTGGGGTTCAAACCCTTCTGGCGGAAAAAGTACAACGGCGTGGAATACCGCCTCGGCTGGCTCCCTTTCGGCGGCTACTGTGAAATTCCGCAGGTGGACGCCACGGGCGACAAACCCAAGGCAGCCGACGGCACAGAACTGGAACGCGCCAAACCGCTTGACCGCGCCATAACCGCCGTCGCCGGACCGTTGTTCAACGTCCTTTTCGGACTGCTTCTCGGCTGTGCCGTCTGGTTCTTCGGCATGCCGCAGGATTCTCCGAAAATGCGGGAACTCAAAGTTATGTCCGTTGACGAAAAGGGTCCGGAATATGCCGCAGGATTGAGAAAAAATGATGTCATCGTCAAACTCAACGGCAAGCGTTTCTTTGACACCTGGGCGCACTTTGTCAGCAAGATCCTCTTCACCATCGGAGAAGTGGAACTTGAAGTTCTCCGTGACGGCAAAACTCATACCGTCCGTTACGTTCCCCGCCCCAATCCCAACGCGCCTGAAAAAATGCGTGCCGAAGGCATTGCCTGGCCCTATTTCAAGGTTCTGATTCCGCTGGAACTGGTTCCGGAAAAAGGCTCCGTCGCTGAAAAATCAGGTATCCGCAAAGGCGATATCCTTCTGGCGGTGGACGGTACGGAAATCAGCGATTTCCACGAATATCAGAGCATGATCGACCTTTCACGCGGACGGGAACTTGTTCTTGATATTCTCCGTGACGGCAAAAAAGTTCAAACCAAAGTAACTCCCGTTCCGATTGCCGGACTGGATGAAGAATTCACCCGCTATCTGGTCGGTGTGGGCATCGTTCCCGCCAAGGACGGCAAGGGTATCCGTGCCGCCTCTGTCAGCAAGACGCTTCCTGCTGAAAGAGCCGGTCTTATGGTTGACGACGTGCTGATTGCAGTCAATGGGAAAGAGATGAATTCCCCGGTGGATTTCATCCGTGCCGTCCACGAACTCAAAACCAAGCCTTTCACCCTGACCTATATGCGTAAAAACGTGAAAAAAGAGGTCACTCTTGCCGCAGAAAAAGTCGTTCCGCACACGATCGGCGTAAGTATTCTGCTGCGGGATCATCCCACGCCCTGGCAGCTTTTCATGTCAACGATCGACATGAGCTGGAAATCCCTGCGGGGTATCGTTGTCGGACTTGCCAACAAACTGGGATTGACCGAAAAACAAAGTTCCATCAAACCCAGTCACATGTCCGGACCTCTGGGAATCGGTATGGTGCTTTTCAACTCCGTCCATAAATCCTCGCTCATCAGCGGTATTTATTTCACGGTGGTGATCTCCTTTGCCCTGGCGATTTTCAATCTGCTGCCCTTCCCCGTGCTGGACGGCGGACACATCGTCTTCGGACTGATTGAAATGGCTCTGGGCAAACCGCTGCCCAACAGTCTGATCAAAATTCTTTCCAACATCTTTGTTGCGCTTCTGATCGGACTGATGATCTTTGTAACATTCTCAGACAGCCGCAGACTTTACAGGGAGTTTTTCCCGGCATCTGAAGGAGAGAAGAAAAATGCTGTCCCCCCTGCGGCAAAGCCGTAAAATCAAGGTAGGAAATGTGGAAATAGGCGGTGATGCGCCTGTTTCCATTCAATCCATGACCAACACGCCGACGCAGGATGTTGACAAAACGCTTGCCCAGATAGAGAGTCTGGCAAAGCTCGGCTGCGATATCATCCGCGTCTCAGTGGATAACGCTTGTGATTGTGCGGGATTAAAAGAAATTACCGCCGCAAGTCCCATTCCCGTCATTGCCGATATCCAGTTTGATGCCTCAACCGCCGTCGGCGCCATCAAAGCCGGTGCCGCCGCTGTGCGCCTCAATCCCGGACTTGTCCGTGATCCGGCGCAGTTGACGCCCGTTGCGCGTGCGCTGTTGGAATACAACGTTCCCGTCCGTGTCGGTGTCAACTCAGGAAGCGTGGGGACAGATGCCGTCAAAAAGAATATCGCCTCGGGTATGTCCCATGACAAAGCCATGACGGCGGCGCTGGTTGAAGCCGCTCTGCGCCAGTGCGATCAGTTGGAAAAACTGGGGGTCTCTGCCATCAAAGTTGCCCTCAAAAGTTCCAGCGTCCCCATCACCGTTGCAGCATACAAAGAATTTGCCGCAAGAACCGATTATCCCCTGCACATCGGCATTACCGAGGCTGGAACTTACTCGCGCGGAATCGTCAAATCCGCCGCCGGAATCGGCGCACTGCTGCTTTCAGGCTTGGGCAACACATTGCGTGTCAGTTTAACGGCGCCGCCTGAAGAGGAAATCATCGCAGGCTTGATGATTCTTGAAAGCTGCGGTCTGCGCAGCGCTGAACCTGAAATCGTTTCCTGTCCGACCTGCGGCAGAACCGAAATCGACCTTGCGGGATTGACAGGAGAAGTTGAAAAACTTATCACTCAAATCAAATCCTCCGGCCAAAAAATAATGCTCCGCAAGATTGCGGTCATGGGTTGTCCCGTCAACGGTCCCGGCGAAGCAAAAGATGCCGACCTGGGAATTGCGGGCAGCCGTTCCGGAGAACAGCTGCTTATTTTCAAGGCGGGAAAAGTCCTCGGTGCATTCCCTGCCTCTGAGGGATTTGCCGTCTTTGAACAGGAATTGAGAAAGAACTGCCGATGAAACAGGATTTTGACGCCGACAGACCTTTGAAAATGTTGTTTCTTCTGATTATTGCGATTGCAGCACTGCTCAGATTTCCAAATATCGTTTCGGCGTTGGAATATGATGAAATCTGGACTCTTGAAAACTTTTCACGTCTTGACGTATTCCGGCTTCTGACTGAACTTGCCCTGCCGAACAATCAGCCTTTGAATTCTCTTTTTGTCAAACTTGTCGTCACGCTGGACGGTCCGGTCTGGGCAATACGTCTTCACTCTTTTATTGCCGGAATACTGCTTCTGCCTCTTGCGGGATTCATTGCTTATGTTCTTTCAGGGAAAAACAAACTTGCCGCCCTTGGCGCCATGTTTTTTCTGGCATTTTCCGCGCCGGACATGGTCTACTCAAGCCTTGCCCGCGGTTATGCCCTGCAAGTCTTTTTCCTTGCACTGTACGCCGCAGGACTTGCGGCAACAGGCACATTCCGTCCGCAGGGCAAATTCAAATTTCTGCCGGAATGTGCGATGGCTCTGGGCGGCGTTTGCGCCATTCTCACGTTGCCGACAAGTGTCGTCTATCTCGGCGCAATTACGCTTGCAGCATGGTTGATTTCTCTCGTAAAACCTCAGCGTTCATTGCTCTTGGTATTGTGTGGAGGCGTTGTTTTCACGCTTTTCTGGTGCATCTTTAATTATCAGCAGTTGAATGCGGCAAGAGTCTGGGGAAGTAAAATCAGCAGTTTTGCCGATTTTTACGGATTTCTGGCAGTGACCGCAGTTCACCATGTAAGAATTGTAACACTTCTTCTTTCTCTCTTTTTTTTCAAAAAGAAGAAATATCTGCCTCTGCTGATTTTTATTCTTCTGCCGCTGTTTTCCGCCGTTATCACCAATGCCGGACCGCCCAGAACTTATATTCCATTCGGCTGTTTTTTCGCCGTCTGTGCCGGTTGCGGTGCGGCGGAACTCATCCGGGAACGGAAGAAAAATCTTCAAATTTTCATCATCGCTCTGACAGTATTGTTCGGGGTTGCCGAATTCCGGAACGGACTGAAAGGCTGGTCGTTTCCGGACAGCTGTGAAATATTCCGACAGGCATCTCAAATCCCAGCCGATACGCTTGTCGTTCATCGCGCCACAAGCGGTTATCCCCTTGCCTGGAACAATCAGCCGAAAATATATGATGATTTTGTCAAACGTATTTGGGAACACTCCAAATACCTTGTTATGTTTGACGCTCCCGGCAGAATCAACGGCAATGATCCGCAAAACAACGAAGCTGTCATTTCAACAGACATCCGGGGAGAAGAAATCAATGACGGCGTTCTGCATTACAGCAGATACCGCCTTGAAGAACTTTCTGAGCCGCCCGGAAACGGAGATACCATAATTATTGTCCTGCGTCCGATGGCAGGAGAAATGCTGCAGTTTTATTTGAATCAGCTTGCTGTTTCAGGATTTTATTACTTAAAACTCAATCCGTGGCTCACCCGTCCAGAAGGCGGTCTGCGTTACGCTCTGCTGGCGGGAACTGTCACAGATAAAACATCTTTGAACTGGAAAATGTTCCTTGACAGCAACGGCAGTATTTCAGTCTACCGTATCCGATAAAAAAACGGCGGGATATTCCCGCCGTCCGCATTTTGTCATTCTTTTGAATTATCCCTGTCGTGATTTGATTTCTTCAGCCACATCACGGATGATGTCATCCAGACAGAACTGCGGCTTCCAGCCGGTAAGAGTATTTAATTTTTCAGTATTCGGGAAACGGCGGCGCATGTCTTCAAATCCCTGTTCGTATGCCTCATCGTATGAGAGGTACTTGATTTCAGATTTACTGCCGGTCACGGCAATCACACGCTCTGCCAGCTGTTTGATGGAAACAAGTTCCTGACTGCCGATATTAAAAACTTCGCCGACGGAACCGGGTGCTGCCAACAGCATTTTCAATGCCCGCACCACGTCCGCCACATGGCAGAAACAGCGGGACTGTTCACCGTCACCGTAAACGTAAATCGGCTCATTTTTCAACGCCGCAGAAACAAAGCGGGGAACGACCATACCGTAACGGCCCGTCTGGCGGGGACCTACTGTATTGAAAAAGCGCACCACCGTTCCGGGGAACGCCTTTGTGCGCTGAAACGCCATCAGATAAAACTCATCAAGAAGTTTACTGCAGGCATAACTCCAGCGGGAGTTCATGGGGGAACCGATCACAAGATCATCGGTTTCGGTAAATTTTTCATTGAAAGACTTGCCGTAAACTTCACTGGTTGAAGCAACGATCACACGCTTGTTGTACTTGGCAGCGGGACAAAGAACATTCTCAGTTCCGTGAACATTGGTGGTGATCGTCCGCACCGGATCTTTCACGACCAGCTCCACGCCGACAGCGGCGGCAAGGTGGATCACACAATCGGCTTCTTTAACCAATTCTTCAACTTTTGCGGGATACTCCACCACATCAAGTTCGTGAACGGTAAGTCCGCTTCTGCCCGCAATGCGGTGCAGATTTTCAGGCGTTGAAGTTGAAAAATTATCAGCAATAACAACTTCATGTCCGTCATCAAGCAGAGACTCAGAAAGGTGACTGCCGATAAATCCGGCGCCGCCGGTCAACAGATACTTCATGCGTTTTTCCTCCCGATCAAACGGAACAATTGAATAAACGGACCTGACAACACATACGTTGTGATCATAAAGACGATACCGGCAGTTCTGAATATGATTGCAACCAGAATCATCAATAAAAGCAGAATCATTTTGCGTTTGCTTTTACGCACCGAAAACAGCCAGCGGCCGGCATGGATATAGGGAATGGTACTTACCATAAGAAGACCGAGGATCGCCGCATAAACCGGCAGAACAAAAGCAAAATCTTCAATCGGCAGCTTGGTTTCGTGGGCAAAAAACACCACCGCACAAATCGCTGCCGCCGCACCGGGGGAAGGCATGCCGCTGAAATAAGAGGGATCGCCCTTTTTATCTGAGGACATGGCGTGAACATTATAAGTTGCCAGACGCAGCGCGGCACAGCCGATATAAACAGAACAAAGCAAATACACCAAAGCGATCTGCCAATTTGCCATGACGCCCGCTTTAAGCGTGTCAGTCATGATGAACACCACCGTTGCCGGAGCGACACCGAAAGTAACCATATCAGCAAGAGAATCCATCTGGATACCGTGCAGACTTGCCGCATTGAGCGCACGCGCCGCCAGACCGTCAAAGGCATCAAAGACCATCGCAGAAAAAATCATAATGCTGCTGACGCAGAATACACCGCGGAGATCAGCGGAGGGAGACATCTTGTAAACCTGCAGCGTATAAAGAATTGCCAGAAAACCGCAGAGAGAGTTGCAAATTGTCAGCAGATTCGGCACAAAGCGCAGAAAATGCCTGGCATTGTCGCTCAAATGAATTTTTTTCTTCATAAAAATATTACTCCGTCAAAGTAGCAAGAACAGAACTTCCGCCGCTGACTTTGTCACCGACTTTAACATTGATTTCAGCACGACCGACAGGCAGATAAAGTTCAGTTCTGGAACCGAACTTGATCATACCGTAAATTTCGCCTTTTTTGAGTTTCTCTCCGACCTTGACGGGACAGACGATTCTGCGGGCAATGGCTCCGGAAATCTGACGGATTGCAACAGGAAAAGTTTTATCATCGGCAAGCGCTGTTCCGGAAATCGTCATCGCTTCATTGCGCTGAACAGCACCCTCATCGCGGGCATCAAGATATTCCCCTTCACGGTAACTGATATTTTCAACGGTCATTTCAGCCGGAGCGCGGTTGACGTGAACATTAAGAACTGAGAGAAAAATACCGATACGCACCGCAGGTCCGTTGAAAGGCGGCAGATTGAAATCCTCTACTTCAACAATATCCTTGACAGTTCCATCCGCAGGGCTTACGATCAACAGCGGATTGGCGGGAATCCGGCGGCAGGGACTGCGGAAGAAAGCGGCTACGGCAAGAAAGAACACCACGGCAAATGCCGCAATACCGATCGCAGTGCGGGGACAGCCCGCCTTGAAATATAAATACCAGGCTCCGGCAAGAAGCAAAAGCATAACGATAAAAGCAGAACCCCACTCACGGATACCATAATGTGTCAAAGTCATAACAAAAAAAACCTTTCTCTTTTTCAAATTCCGCTTGCCGGAAAAATTAAAACAAACCTTCCTGCAGCCTGTCAAAAAAATAACCACTTTGCTAATATAACTCCATAACTTGCGCTTTACAAGAAATTTGCTGTGCAAGTCATGATTTTTCACTCTTTTTCATCAGCAATTCCGGCACTTTTGCCGGGAATGAAACTTCTGCTTTTCAAAGAGGCAAAAGATTCGCCTCTTCTGTGCCGGAGATATCCCAGTTCAAAAAGCAGCTGATCTGAGAAGCCGTTGAAGAGAAGACGTATATCATCCACCGGTCCGCTGCCGGCAATGTGCAGAAACAAATCCAGCGCTGTTGAGCAGTTATGGGTCAATGTGTTGTAAAACTCCGGCGGACGTTTCAAGTTCCGGGCAAGGAATACAAGCAGCTGCTGAGACTGCTCTTTTGAAAGCGTGGTCCGGTAGAGATAAAAATCCTCGCCCCTGTGTTTGATACGCAAGTCAAAGATATCGCGGCGCGTTCCCAGCAGGGGAATAAGCTCGTACTGCTTGAAAAGTCCACCGATGGCAGATTGTTCCTTACCCTCCGGCAGACGGGTTTCAAGAGAAAGGCAGAGATACTGTCCGTCTGAAAACTGCATACCCAGCATGGTGTGGGCAACGGATTCCATGCCGTCCCAGTGCGACAGGGCAAGGTCAATATGTTGAATGTCCTCAATAGAAACAACCATCTCACAGTAGCGGGGCGTAAAATCTTTTTCACTCCGGTAAAGAAAATCACGGACACCGGTAAAGCGTATTTTACGGTTCTCAAGAAACACCGCCTGCGGACGGCGCGCCCAGGGGCTCTGCCATTTGACTCCTTTAAACTGCATGGCAGGTGTGAGACAGGCAAAGTAAATCAGCAACGCTCCTTCAATTCCCCAAACGCCCCACAGTAAAGGACGGTAAAAAAAAGACGCCGCAATCAGAGAAAAGAGTACCGCAGCAGAGAATAACGCAAGAAAAACTTTTTCCGGAAAAACCACAAAACACAAAATCCCCAAACACCAGATACCACCGGGGATCGCTGCAGCGAGCAACGCTTTTATCAGAACAGAACGTATCTTATCCGGAACAGAAGATTTCATTTTTTATTTTCAGGCAAAGTTTTCAAATGCAGAAGCAGAATCCGCCGCAGTTCCTGAATCGCCAGAGGATTTTTCTGCACGCTGTGTCCGGATTTAACGATCAATTCACTTTCAGCACCATCTAAATGACTGCTGTGATAAGGAACGATACCATCCGTTCCGCCGGGAATACCCGATTCTCTGTTATTGCCGATGATGGAGTGATAAGGAACTTTACTGCTGATCGGCAATTTGTTGATAAATTTAAGTCCGATATTATCCGGATCGAGATTGTCGATACCGGTGATACCGGCATTTTTGACGCCGAGCGCATGCATGATCTGACGGAACTGCGCCGAATTCCGTCTCCGGATCACCTCTTCGGGCAGCCGGATACACCAGGCACCGAATCTGCCGATCCAGCTGGTCGCAAGTTTGGAGCCGCGGTGCGGTACGGCGATAAAAACCACGCGTTTGACAAACGCCAACGGTTCAAAGTGAATGAACTGTTTTACTTTTTTCTTCTGTTCATCGTTCAGACCCTCAAGAGCCTGCTCAAGAGTACAAGCACCGTTGCCGGTCAGAAGTTTTTCAAGAATATCCCCTGAACCGCTGATGGCACCACGGCTGAGCAGTCCGCCCATGGAGTGTCCGACCAGAACCATTCTGTCAAACTTTTCCGTTGAGTATCCAGCCTTTACAATGCGTTCCCGCTCTTTGCGGAGCGCCTGCCGCAGAAAAAATGCGGAGTGGGGAACCGGATTGCCGCTGGAATAAGAGAATCCGTAAATCTGATAATTTTTCAGAATCACAGGATCATTGCGCAACGTATTGATCATCTGCAGCCAGGTTCTCGTATCGGACATAAGTCCATGGACAAGAACGACGGGGATCCGGTTGGGATCAAAAGTCTCAAAACGGTAAAGTCCCTGCATTTTGCGGGTCTCCCCAGGGCGCATCATGTAAAAAAGAAAGTTGAACGGCATCGGATCTTTTGCCATGAATGCCAGAGGCGTTGACAGATCCTGTTCCAGCGGAATATTTTTGCCGTGAATGGCTATGGTATCAGAGTTCCGGGAATCGGCAATAATAAAACGGCAGGTATAGCGTTTGGAGGAAAATTTATTTTCAGGCAACTGTTCAAAATCCATCACCAAAGTTCCCGGAAGAACCATGTTGTCCGCAAAAATCTCACCGGAATCCTCTGCTTTCCGTTCCAATGTGACGATCAGAGGTACCCCGATCCCGAAACGGTGCGAAACGTGCGTGAGATTCACCGGACGGTAATCCGCACACAAGCGGAAACGGCGTATCCTTTTAACGTCTACTTTCAAACGGACATCAGGCTTTTGAAAGAACACTGTCTGTCCGGCGGCGGCTGTCAGTTCAAAACCGCTGCCGTTCCCGATATTTTTTCTGTCAAGGTACGAAAAAAGCTCCGTCAATGCCAGATTGTACACCCGGAGCATAACCAGACGTGACGGGTTGTAAACAGATTCAACTTTATCAAGTTTTATCAGATAATTATAGGAATAAAGTACCGCACTCAAATAGTAACGCACAGCCGTATCCGGATCAGAGGAAAAACGTTGTCCCAGATTGAGAGAACAGTCTGCCAGGACTTCCATATAGACATTGTTCTTTTCAATCACATAGAGTTTTTCAAGTTTTTCCAGCAGACGCTCAGGATGGTTGCGGTAAAGATCATTGAGCAGAAAATTGCTCAACAGGTTGATGCTTGACGGCAGAAGTTTATCATACGACTGCAGCATACTGCTGCTGTACTCAAAACGCTCTTCTGATGCAACTTTCTTTATCGTCACATCATCAGAAATACATCCGGAAAGCCCGATAATCAGAACCGAACAAAACAAAAGCCGCTGTTTTTTCAAAAAACGGGATATTACCTCTGTCATTTATCCTCCAGAATACGGACTCCGCCCCAGTAATTATAGATTTTAGGAACAATGAATTTAATTACAGAAGCAGCGGGCAGCGCAAGAATCATACCTGAAATTCCGGCAAAAACAGCTCCCAGCAGTACGACAATGATCGTTTCCAGAGTGGTCAATCCCAGAGATTCACCGATAACGGCGGGATACAGAATAAACTGTTCAACAATTCCGCTGTAAACGGCATAAAAAAGCAGCAGTCCCAGAATCTGCCCGGCACCGCCGCCGGAAGCAAGAGTTACGCAGACAGCCAGCAGACATCCCGCAATCGGTCCGATATAAGGCAGCAGGATACCGCAGCCGGCAACCACGCCCAGTATGGGAAAATACGGCACTTTGAGAAAGAAGAATGCCGTCGTGTAAACAGTGGCATCAATCAGCATAAGAAGCAGATAACCGCGCACCCAGATCCGCAGACGCATAAATGTTCCGCTTAAAATCGTGCGGGCTCCTGCAATTGTATTTTCGTTGGCATGCGGCAGCCATTTGCCGTTGAAAACAGTGCGGATCAAGTATTCGCTCTGACGTCCGGAACTGCTGTCCGTCCGGCAGAACTCCGCAAGTTTGAACAGAAAAAGCAAACCGAAAAACAGCGAAAGAATAACATCACTGACAATGCTCACAAGAGTTCCCAGCACGCCTGCCGTAAAGTTGACGACACCGCCGGTTGCCCGCAGAACCACCCCTGCCAACTCCTTGCGGGTCTTTTCATCGGCAAACGTTTTACGGAGCATCTCCACGCCTTTGCGGATCGTCGGGGAATTCTGAAATTTATCTGTCAACTCGTCAAATTTGTTTTCAACACGCCCGCTCCAGGTGACGGGTTTTCCGTCAGCAGTTTGTTGAACCGTCACCTTTTGACTGCCTTTTTTAACGGCATCCTTTAATTCCACAACATATTTTCCGGTCACGGAAGAGAGAAAAATAATTCCTGCAATGACAAAAAATCCGGCAAGAAAAACGGTGAGAGAAACCGCCTGTTTTACGATTTTTTTATCCCGCATCTTTTCACAATCAGCCGGCGTTTTATCTCCGACAGCCGGACGCCGGACTGCCTGAGATAATTTATACAGAGGTTGAACACAAATTTCACATCCTCTGACAAAACGGGCAATAAAACCTTTACCGCCGCGTATCTTTTTTTCAAAATATTTTTCCAGCGGCAGAAGAAGATAAGCGCCGATCAATCCGAAAATAACCGAACGCAGAAGTGTCGCTGTGAGAATAAACAACACAATAACACCGATAGCGGCAACCAACCCCGCACCGGAACGGATCAGACGATCCTGGACCGCACGCTCATTACGGGCGGATTTTATGATATCGTCAAAGACTTCAGGAGATACCCCCAATGAAGAAGATAATTCGGCAAGATAGTTTTGACCGGCTTCATCAAACGCATTTGAAGAGAGGGTAAGAAGAACGAGGAAATGCAGAAGTTTTCGGATTTCTTCCTCATCCAATCCCTCCAGAGCCTCTGCCGCCTTTTGCGGCGCAATGTCAGTGGCCTCTTTAAGAGCGCGGATCTGACGGAATGCCTCCTCAGATCCTTTTTTGCTTTCAATCAGACGGCGCACCGCCTCTATCCGTTCTCCGGAAACAACTCCGTTTCTGCTGAGCAGAGAGTGAACAATACAGAGAAAGGCGCGGCGTCTTTTTTCTTCAGGGTTGTCAGCGGAAAAAAACTCCGTCAGAGACTCGTAAGAGTGCCGCAGGGGACTTCTTCCGAATCTGGTCTTGAAAAAAGCACCTGACAACCCGAAGATTTTCATTTTTACAGAACCTCAACCTTACGGGTTCCGGGAACGACTTCACCGATCACATCGCAGGCATATCCAGCCTTGCGGATGATATCCATCGCGGCGTCTTTGGTGTTTTCAGGAACGAACCAGACCATACCGATACCCATGTTGAACACGCGGTAGGCTTCGGATTTTTCAACCTTGCCCATCTCGCACATCAGTTTGAAAATCGGCAGAACCGGCATCACATCACTGCGGAAAATCACATCCACATTGTCGGGCAGGATACGCGGCACGTTGTCATAAAGTCCGCCGCCGGTGATGTGGGCGATACCGTCGAGGGCGATCCCCTGCTGCATGGCTTCACGGATGGCGGGGTAGTAGCAGACGTGCGGATGAAGCAGAGCTTCTCCGACAGTTTCGCCGAGTTCATCAAGATAGGTGTGAACGGTGAGTTTTCCGTCACCGAAAAGAATCTTGCGTGCCAGACTGAAGCCGTTGGTGTGCGGTCCGTTGGAGGCAATACCGATGGCAACATGTCCCGGAGCGATTTTGGTTCCGTCGATAATTTTGGAGCGTTCAACGACACCGGTGATCACACCGACCAGATCAAAGTCATTGCCGTACATGCCGGGCATTTCAGCAGTTTCACCGCCGAGAACAGCGCAGTTGGCTTCACGGCAGGCTTTGGCAATGCCGCTTAAAACCTGTTCGTACAGAGGACTGCGGAGTTTGCCGATACCGATGTAATCCAGAAAGTAAATCGGTTCAGCACCCTGGACGGAAATATCATTGATACAGTGGTTGACGATGTCGCATCCGACGGTGTCATATTTTTCCATCATCATCGCAATCATCAGCTTGGTGCCGACGCCGTCGATACTGGAAACCAGAACCGGATCCTGATAGTTGGCAAATTTAGCAGAAAAAAGTCCGCCGAATCCGCCGATGGGACTGAGCATTTCAGGACGGCGGGTCGATGCCAAATCCTTTTTGGCACGGGAGAGCAGTTCCGTTGCAAGGTCAATATCAACACCGGCAGCCTTGTAAAGATCGCTTTTAACTTCTTTAGACATATTTTTACCTCTTTATATTAAACATTCCAGAATTTCTTGGGACCGCTGTAAGCCATGCGGGAGGCAAGATCCATCGTGATTGCTTCGGGAATCTGTCCACGCTCGGTCATATCACCCAGCACGTCAGAAAGCACACGGCGGAACATTTCAAAACGGGAACCGTAGCTCAGCAGCTTGCGGGAGTCGGAAACCATGCCGGCAAAGTTGCTCAAAACATCGGTGGAGCCGATGTATTCCAGCTGACGGCGCATGCCGATGGGCGTATCATTCAGCCACCAGGCGGAACCCAGAACAACCTTTTCTCCGAAAGCACGGGCAATCGTGGCAAGTGTTGCCTGATGTCCGGCTTCAAGGCAGTAAAGCACGACTTTGAGACGGTCATCAAAACGGTTGAGGAAGGTCACCAGTGCAGGCAGATAATCCTGATAATGGTTGCTCACATCGCCGCCGACATCGGGTCCGAGGCTGTCAAACAGTTTGGTGCGGACGTCGCGGACTGCGCCCAGGTGCAGCTGGGTCACCCAGTCAGTCCTGCTGTTGAGTTCGCCGACTTCAACCATGAAAACACCCATGAAGATATCGCACTCTTCAGAGGTGAGTTTCTCTCCTGCCATCGCCTTCTTGAAGACGGCATCGGCATCGGCAAAATCGTAATCGGCACGGACGGGCAGTTCAATACCGTGGTCACTGGCACGGCAGCCGCGGGCTTCAAAATAATCATGACTGCGTTTGAGAACATCAAAGAGGTCGGAAAGACTGTTGAGTTTCACGCCGAAACGCTCTTCAACCTGTCCCATATAGGCACGCCAGTTTCCGGCAAAAATTTTCATAGCCTTGTCAGGACGCCAGGTCGGACGGATCAGGGTCTTGCCGAAAGCCTTGTTGGCACGGTCATGATCTTCAAGGGTGTCGATTAAATCGTCGGTGGAACACATCACTTCAACATTCAACGGTCCGGTCAGAAGAGCCTGCGGACGGAAAGCATCGGTGGCAAGTTTGGCATTGACGGCATCGTAAATCTTTTCACCGGTGGCGGAAGAAAGCTGTTCTTCAATACCGAAATAGCGGTTCAAATCCAAATGGATCCATTCATAAACGGGATTACCGGCAACTTCGGGGAAAACGGATGCCATGGAAAGGAACTTGTCACGGTTACTTGCTTTTCCTGTGATAAATTCTTCTTTGACGCCGCGTTTGCGGAGCATTTCCCAAACATAGTGGTCGGTGGCGGCAAAGAGCTGCCAGGCATCGCCGTAGCAGTTGTTATCGGCGATTTCTTTCACATTGGCGTGGTTATGGGGGTCAATGACCGGCAGATTTTTGATGCTCTCAAAAATATCAAGTCCGGTCTGATTCTTGATCAGATAGTTTTTTCCAAGGAAAGCCATTTTCATATCTCCAAATTAAACGTTAAGTGCAGCGCAGTCTGCATCATCGGCAAGATCAGCGGCACGTTCTTTCAACAACGGACGAACAACATCATTCAGGTAATCAGTCACCTGCTGCGGCGCTCTTCCGACAAATGCAGACGGATTGATGAGAGAATCAAACTCTTCACGGATGGAGGCAAAAGCGGGATCGTTTTTGATACGTTCAAGAAGATCGTTTTCAAGTCCCTCTTCCTTGACTCTTCTTCCGGCAGCCATACTGTGGTTGCGGATGACTTCATGCAGTTCCTGACGGTTTCCGCCTTTTTTCACCGCTGCCATGAGCAGGTTTTCAGTCGCCATGAAGGGCAGTTCGGCGGCAACGTGTTTGGCAATGACTTTGGGCCAGACCTGAAGTCCGGAAGTCACATCCAGAAGAATGGAAAGAATCACATCGCAGGCGAGGAATCCTTCGGGCAGAACCAGACGGCGGTTGGCGGAGTCATCAAGAGTCCGTTCAAACCACTGGGTACTGGCGGTGTAAGCCGCATTGCCGGGCAGATTCATCACATAACGGGCAAGAGAACAGACACGCTCACTGCGCATGGGATTGCGCTTGTATGCCATGGCACTGGAACCGACCTGCTTGGCGCCGAAAGGCTCTTCAACCTCTTTCATGTTGGCGAGCAGACGGATATCAGTCGCCATCTTGGCGGCGGACTGGGCAAGTCCGGAAAGAATGGACAGCACAAAGTAGTCGATCTTACGGCTGTAAGTCTGTCCTGAAAGGTAAATCACATTGTCAAAACCCATTGCAGATGCGACGCGTTTTTCAAGTTCGCGGCACTTGGCATGGTCTCCGTCAAAAAGTTCGAGGAAACTTGCCTGAGTTCCGGTCGTTCCCTTGACACTGCGGAAGGGCAGTTCGGCGATTTCGCAGTCAAGGCGTTCAAAATCCAGAACAAAGTCCTGAAGATAGAGGGCGAAACGTTTGCCCAGAGTCGTCAGCTGCGCCGGCTGAAGATGGGTGAATCCCAGCATGGGAACATCTTTGCGCGCATCGCAAAAATCCGCAATCTGAGAAATCAGACGCAGAAGTTTTCCGCGGAGGAGTTTCATCGCTTCACGGATCTGGATAAGTTCCGTATTATCGGTCACAAAACAGCTGGTCGCGCCCAGATGAATGATCGGTGCCGCTTCAGGAGCCAGTTCCGCCAGAGCGCGGATATGGCTCATCACATCGTGACGCAGACCTTTTTCAATCTCGGCAACGCGCTCAAAGTCGATGTCCTGCTGATGGGCTTCAAGTTCAGCAATCTGGGCGTCAGTAATCGGCAGCCCCAGTTCTTTTTCGCACCGGGCAAGTGTCAGCCACAGCTTGCGCCAGGTGGAGTGTTTATACTGCGGCGACCAGACATAACTCATCGAACGCCCCGCATAGCGATCGGTCAACGGATTGCAATAACTTGTTGTATTCACTCTGTATTTCCCCAAATTTTGCCGTTTTCCTGCAAAAGTTTCTCAAAAAGAGATTGCCTTATGCCGAAAAACGCGTTATAATATAAAAAAAGCAATACTTTATTATAAAATAATACCTCAGGGGGAATAAATCAACCTCTGGTATGAAAGATTTTCAAAGGATTAACAACTATGAATACTTCAATGTTCGGTATCGTCATAAAAGTCAACGATCTTGACAACTGCCGGATCTTCTACCGCGACATACTCAACCTGGGTGAACCGCGGATCGACAGTTCCTTTGTCATTCAGTTTTCTCTTGCGGAAAATCTGAATCTCACACTTGAAAAAAATCAGGGAACTTTTCTGGAACATGCCTCTTCTGCCACCTCATGGAGTTTTGAATGTGAGGACATTGAAGCACTCTCAACAAAACTGCAGGACTCCGGTTTTCCGGGACTCTTCGACGCCATCACTTTCGGAACATCGCGCTATTACAAGGGCAGAGATCCTGAAAACAACGTGTTCTACGTCCGGCAAAAACAGCAGTAACAGCCGTCAGACGTAAGCGTTGATAAAATTGATTTCCAGAACCGCACGGGAATCGACCCGGTGCAAAACCTTTTCAAGCTGACGGGTGATTTCATCCTGCTTTGCCATATCATTGCGGCTGACAAGCAAATGGAAGCGGATAACAGGAACGTCTCCCTCAACTGTAAAACGGAAATCATAGATTTTGTAACGGTCATCAATCCGGGACACGGCATTTTCAAGACGGCGGCGCCAGGAAATGACCGTCGGATCATCCACGTTAAAAGGGTCACAGTGCAGAACCAGCACCATAGACATACTTTTAGCGACTTCAACTTCTGCGTTTTCAAGCATATCGTGAACAGAAATCACATCGCTTCTGGCATCAACTTCAGCGTGCGCGGTGGCAAAAGACAATCCCGGTCCGTAATTATGGATGATGCAGTCATGCACACCGCAGATTCCCGGACAGGCCAGCAGGCGGCGGGTCAACTCCTGAACAACACTCTGATCCGGACGGATACCGATCAGCGGATCGGCGATTTCACGCAGAACTTTGATACCGGCAATAATCACACAGACAGCGACCAGACATCCGGCAACACCGTCAACGGGAAAAGAGGTGAACTTTCCGGCAAACATGGAAATCAGCACAAGAGAGGTTACACCAAGATCACTCAAACTGTCAAGAGCCGCCGCCTTGATCGCCGGAGACAAAGTTTTTTCTCCGACTGTTCTGAAAAATCCGAACAGCCAGAACTTGCAGAAAATGGCAAGCAGCAGAAATCCCCCTGCAATCCAATCCATACGCACTTCAGAGGGATTGAAAATTTTGACAACGGATTCCTTCAAAAAGTTGAGTCCGACGGCAATCACGATCACCGCAACGATCAAGCCTGCGATATACTCCACTCTGCCGTGTCCGAACGGATGTTCATCATCGGCGGGCATACCTGCAATTTTGAATCCGATTGCCGTCACCACGCCGGAACCGGCATCCGAAAGATTGTTGACGGCATCAACGGCAATCGCCACACTGCCGGTGTAGACGGCAACGGAAAACTTCAAAATTGCCAGAAAAGCGTTGACAAAAACACCGGTCCAACCGGCACAAATCCCCCACGAACGGCGCAATCCGGCGGCATCCTGTCCACCGTTTTTCGCCGCACAAATCCGCAACGGCCAATCAAAAAACATCTTATTTCTCCGCCTGTTTTATCCGTTTTGCTCTGTATTTCACAACAAGAGATTTGACAAAGAAGTAAGTAACCGGAGTCATAACAGCCGTCAAAATCGCTCCGCCGATAAAAAATGCGGCAACCAGTTCAGTTCCGATGCTCAACAGAGCCTCGTAACTGGAAGCATGAATAACCCCGGTCATGATTTCTTTGAGTTCCGCCATGGAACGGGTCTTCCCCATCAGCAGAAGTCCGACATAACACTGAACGGGATAAATGATGAAAACCGAAAAATGATTGGTGATGAGTGTTCCGATGGTCGCACCGATTTTACTCCCTTTCAGAATGAAAGCCGTCGGGATGGAACACAGAAGCTGAAATCCGAACGGGATCAGACAACCGTAAAACATACCGATTGCCCAACCTCTTGCGATATACTCCGGAGAGGCCTTTTCTCTTACGATTTTCGCATACAGCTGCAGCATTTTGCGTTTAAAATAAATCCGGCTCATAAAAATCCCTTCAATTTGCATTATCCTGCGTTTTTACTTTTTGAAAAGATACACGCTCTCAACATAAAATGCAAGCATTTTTATTACATTTCCGCAATCAAGACATAAGAAAACAAAATATCATGAAACAGTCTGTTTGCATTTACAGACTTTGCAGTTTATATTATCTTGAATACCATAAGGATGAAAACGGATAGAACTGCCGATGTCAAAAATTTTCAAAAAATATGTTGCAATACTGCTGCTGATAACAGGCATTGTCTGTGCCGCCGCCCCGCAGAATGAAATGAATTCCATTCTGGCATCGGTCAACGGCACACCCATAAGTTTACAGGATGTACTGCCTCTGACCCGCGCAGAGGAGTTCCGTGTATTCAGCTCCTGCGTCGGAGAGGAATTGCAGAAACGCATACTGGAAATCCGCCGCCGTGCCACGGATGAACTGATAGACCGCAAACTCATCCTTGAGGATTATGCCGGAAAAAGCTTTGAACTTTCAGACAAAGATATAGAAAGTGCGCTGGATGATATGGCGGAAAAATCAGGGCTGCGTTCCCGTGCAGAATTCAGGGATACACTCAGGCGGCAGGGAACAGATATCGAAGATGTCAAAAAGAACATCAGAGAATCCATGATCGTTCAATTCATGCTCCACCGGGAATATCTGACGGTCAAATCGGTTACGCCTGAAAAAATGTATGCCCTCTATCTGAAAAATCAGAAAGCCGCCAAAGACAACAGCAGCGTGGAGCTGGCAATGATCCTGCTGGATAAGTCCAACAGTTCCCGGAGTCAGTATATCGCCGGGGAATTGAATAAAAACCCGTCACGTTTTGCGGCACTTGCGGCGCAGTATTCTTCCGGACCGGGGAAAGAAGAAGGCGGCAAACTCGGAAAAATCCGTTCCGACCTGCTCCGTCCGGAGTTCGCCCGGGTACTGAAATCGCCGGAAATTGAAAAGGTTTACGGTCCCATCGCAACACCCGAGGGAACGGTGTTTTTAAAGGTGCTGTCCTGCACGTCTTTGCAGCAGAAGAGTTTCAAAGAAAGTCTGCCGGAAATCAGAGAGCAGCTTGAAAAAGAACAGCGCCGCCAAAGCAGAAAGAATTATACACAGCGACTGAGGAAAAATGCCATCATCCGGTATTTTTTCTGAACACAGGATGAAAAATAATGAAACTTTTTTGTAATGCTTGCCAAACAGTATTTCCCATAGAACCGGCAGAAGGTGTTGCCCAAACGCCTTGTCCGAAATGCGGAGCAGCTGTTTCTGTTCCGGAAAAAAAGGCTGCGCCCGGTGTCGTTCTCGGAGATTTTCTCATTGAACAATCATTAAGTCAGGGCGGTATGGGAGAAGTCTACATTGCCCGACAGCTCTCACTTGACCGCCCCGTGGCACTCAAAGTTCTTCAGGAGCGTTTCACCAACAACAGAGAATATGTGGAGGGACTTTTCCGCGAAGCGCGCGCCGCTGCAAAGATCACTCATCCCAACATCGTTCAGGCGTATGCCGTCGGCGAAGAAGACGGGGTGTATTATTTTGCAATGGAACTTATCCGCGGAGAAACTTTCAAACAAATCCTCAAGCGCGAGAACATTCTGGATTTCACTCTGGCGGCAAAAGTCATCAGCGAAGTTGCAAGCGCACTGGATGTCGCCTGGAGAGAACAGAAACTTGTCCATCAGGATATCAAACCCGATAACATCATGCTGGACTCAAACGGCTTCGCCAAACTTGCCGACCTGGGACTGGCACACTCCGCCTCAACAGGAGATGATTTTGATGCCGATGCCGATGAAGTTCTGGGAACGCCGCAATACATCAGTCCGGAACAGTTGACCGGCGTTCCCACAGATGTCCGCAGTGATATTTACAGTCTGGGTGCAACATTTTACCAGTTTGTCACGGGTCAGTTCCCTTACGTTGCCGACACGGCTGAAGAAATTACAAAAATGCACGTCGCGGGCAATCTGACTCCACCCAAAGAAGTCAACCCCGCCCTGCCCGATGCTCTGAACGCCATTATTGTAAAGATGATGGCAAGAAATATCGAAGAACGTTATCAGCTGCCCTCAGAGTTGATTGCGGATTTGAAAGAATTTCTCAATGCACCGCAGGGGGGACGCCCCGGTCTGAAACGTCCGGGAATTGCTGCGCCCGGACTGAAAAAACCGGGAATGCCAACGTTGGGAAAACCCGCATTGGGTAAACCGGGGCTTCCCGGCGTAAAACCGGCTTTGGGCAAACCCGCTGTCCCGGGAGCAAAGCCCGCATTGGGCAAACCCGGACTTCCCGGAGCAAAACCGGCATTGGGCAAACCTGCTGTTCCGGGAGCAAAACCCGCATTGGGCAAACCCGCTGTCCCGGGAGCAAAACAGGCATTGGCTAAACCCGCCCCCGTCGTTGAAAAACCGCAACCGGCAGAACCGGAACAGACTCCCCCTGTTGAAGAGACACCGCAAACTGCTCCTGAAGAAACAACTCCGGCAGTAACGCCTGTGGAAACGCCCGCTGCAGTTCCGGCAGAAACTCCGGCAGAAACTCCGGCAGAAACTCCGGCAGAAACGTCTGCGCCCGAAGATGATGAAATAACGCTTGCTCCGGAGACCAAACGGCGCAAGAAAAAAGAAGAAAATGAAAACGGCGAAAATGCCGGAGAAGGGGAAAATCAGGAAGAAGGCAAAAAGAAGACCCGCAAACAAAAAGAACCTTCTGAAAAGAAACCTCTGTCCAAATCCGTCAAAATCGTCATCAATCTGCTGATTGTACTGCTGATTCTCGGCGGTGCTGCAGGCGGCTTCTATTTTGCCGCCAAAAAAGACAAACTTCCGGCAAAACTCAAACCCTGGGGAGAAAAAGCCCTCGCCTTGATCGGTCAGAAACCCGATGCGCCCGCTGCTGCAGCCGCTGAAGAAGCAAAAAAGCCTCAGGAACCTGAAAAACCCAAAGAACCAGAAAAACCCAAAACCAGACCGGAGTATCTTGCAGCTCTGGAAAAACTTCAAAGCCAATTCCGCAACACAGCCCCCGCAAAGCGTGAAAAACTACTGGTTCAGGCAGATGAAATTTTCCGCAAAATAGGTCCGCATCAGACTCCGGAAGAACTCAATGAACTTATCCGGACCTGGGCACTTTACTCCACGGCAGATGAAAATCTGCGTTTTGTTCCCGCCCGTGAAGCCGCCCGTGCCAAGTATGAAAAAGCGGCAGAAGCACGCCGTGCGGCTCTGGAAAAAGAGGCGGCACGTCTGCAGAAGCAGAAAGAAGAAGATGCCCGCCGCGAACAGGCTCTCAAACAGCAGAATGCCGAATTTGACCGTGATCAAAAGAAACGTCTGGCTGAAATCAAAATCCGTTTCACCAAACTGAAAGCGGAACTTGACATGCTCAACCTCAACCTGGCAAAAGCATTGGTAAGCTCCGCAGAAAGCGGCGATGACACAGCTTTTGAGAATGCGTTGCAGGCGGCGAAAAACCACGTTGTCCCGACCGTCTGCGACACGATTGCTGAACGCGCTGAGATAAAAATCTTTGAAACGGTCAAACGCCTTGCTCCCTCCGCTTTTGCAGCTTACAAAACGTTTATCAGCGACAGCAAAAAGATCACTGCGCGCGGACTTCTGATGATTCCTGTCAACGGAACCAACACACTCGTCCGTCTCACCGGAATTACGGCAGACGGCAAAATCGCCTACCGCACAACCGGAGGGGAAAAGGGACTTTATGTGCCAAGTTCCGCCAAAGCAAGAAGATCAATAGAAAATTATCTGCACAAAAACACCAATCTCACGGGCGGAGCTTTCTATTATAATTTGTTAACAAGACATTTTGATCCTGTCGTTGCAAAATACTGTCCGAACCAGTTCTGGGTGCTGCTGTTCAAGCAATACCGGAATCTGGCGGCGCAAATGAAATGATAAGAAAAAAATATAATACACCGGGGGGACAAAGGTCTAAAAAGACCGTAATTGAAAATTTTTCTTGCAAAAAAAGCATATCCGGAGTATATTATGGCGAATAATTATATCTTATAACTTTCCGGGCACAGATTTATGTCCGGAACATAAAACGGAAAATATCATGGAAAAACTCTATCTGGGAATTGATATAGGTTCAACAACCTTCAAAGCGGCTCTTATCAACGAAAACGGAAAAGTCCGTCAGACTTTGTATCAGCGCACCCGTCCTGTCGATACCGGCAGAGTCCGCTGCTCCGGCGTCTGTTCCCGCTGCGGTGCCTGCAACTTCGGACAGCTCCGCCAGACTGTTGACAAATTCCTTGCCGATTCCGGTATCAGAGGAATTGAGGATATCAGCTGCACAGTCGTCACCGGAAGTCAGATCGTTGCCGACACCTCTGATTTTCTGCCCTACGACTTCAAAGTCAGTGAAGTCACAGCCCATGTCGCCGGTGCAAAGCACTTCTACCCCAACTGCAAGGCGATTCTTGACGTCGGCGGTCAGGACAGCAAAGCAATGGTCTTCAACGAAGATATGGAAATCTGGAACTACAAGATGAGCGGCATCTGCGCCGCCGGTACCGGAGCATTCCTTGATAGCGTTGCCGGAAAACTCGGCGTTCCCGTTGAACACATGGCTGATAAAGCAAACTACGACAGCACTCTGGAATTTTCTTCAGTCTGCGCGGTTCTATCTGCCACCAGTATCAATAAGTTCAAAAACCGTTTCCCGCTGGGCGATATCATCGGCGGTGCCTGCCGCGCTCAGGCCCGCACCATCATGTCCGGCGTCGGACAGCTTTTCCTTGATTATAAAGGAGATATCATCTTCCAGGGCGGTGTTGCCTATAACCGCGCCGTTGCCTATTACCTGCGGCAGATCACCGGAAACAACATCATCACGCCGGAATTCAACGGTGTCATGGGTGCCCTCGGTGCCGCCTGCCTTGCCCGTCAGTTCTCCGCACTCAAAGGCAAACTCGACATCGAAGCGGGTCTCCCCCCCGCTGAAAGAAAACTTGAATCCGTCGGACTCCGTGCCAAAGCCACCCGTGCCGATTTCCTCGGCGGCAGTGACAAGAGTCTGGTCTGGCGCAATCTCTTCTTCCCCAGCGAAGTACTCAATGCGCTCGGTGTGCGTTCTCTGACTCTTGAAACCTACGCCGCACTGATGGCGCGCAGTCAGAAAAAAGTCCGCAGCGCCTTTGATCAGGCGGCGTGCAAGGGATTCTCAGCTGAAACCTGTTCATTCCTGCGTGTTCTTGAGGGTGTCAAACTGCCCCAGCCCAAGGCGGTCATTTCAACCAGTCAGCCCTGTCAGCAGGGAGAACGCATCTTCCGCGATCTTGCCCGCAGTTACGGTATTGAAAACCAGTACATCTCTTTGCACACCCCGGCTGAGGGCGGCTTGAGCGAAAGCAACGTTGAACATCTGGCAGATGCCCTTGCCGGAAGCGTCCACGCTCTTGAAAAAGCCACCGGACTTAAAATGGATATGGGCAAACTTGCTGAAGCCTGTGTCTACTCCAACGAAGCGCGGAAATATTCCGTTCTCTGCAACGAGCTGCGTTACACTTCAGCCCCGCTCATCCGCGGCGGACAGGCGATTTACTTTGCCAACATCTTCAGCCAGCTCTGGGGACGCAAAGAACTGGCTGAAATCCAGAAAAAACTTTACGAAGAACTGCTTGAAATCCGTGACGGACTGGAAGGAAAAGTGGATATCAACAGCACGCACCGTCTGCTCTGGCTGCACCTGCCGCCCTTCTACGACAGCTCTCTGCTGGACTACATTGAGATCCAGTGCCGCGCGCCCATCGTCTTTGAAGAGGTGAACTTCGTCGGCTGGGACGATCTCAACCCCGATGATCCCTACCGCAGTCTGGCAAAGAAACTGCTGACGACGGGATTCCTCGATCCTGCGCTGCGTGTCCGTTCCATCGTTGAAGAGAGCCGCAAAATGAACATCAACGGCTGTATCCTTTACAACCACGGTTTCGGCCGCTGCTCCATGTCTGACAGCTCCTTTGCCAAACATCTGCGCGAAGAGCTCAACAAGGCGGGCGTGCCTCTGCTGATGCTTGACGGCGACTGCGTTGACACCACGATCGATCCCTGCAGTACAGAGACCAAGATCAGTGCCTACGTTGAAGCTCTCAACGAAAAGAAATACGGCAACATTTTCGGACCTCTGGCATAAGACACACGGAGAATACGCAAAATGATACGCAAACAAAGCGATTACCGGATTGATGAACGTCCGGAAATGCGCAGCGGGAACGGCACTGTCCGGATCGAACATCTGTTTGAACCCGGAACTGAATTGAAAGCACCGACCCGCCTCTGTGCAAAACTTTATCTTGAACCGGGTGTTTCCATCGGTTTTCACCGCCACGAAAACGAAGAAGAAATTTTCGTTATTGTCAAAGGTCAGGGTGAAATTGATGACAACGGTACAAGCAGACAAGTTGCCGCAGGGGATTCCGTTCTGACCGGAAACGGTGCCGGACATGCCGTAAAAAACACCGGCAGTGAAACTCTGGAAATCCTTGCGGTCATTTCCAAATATGCGGAGTAAAAAAATGATAGCTGATACCACTTTGCTCAAACTTGCCGGACAGTTCGGCACGCCTCTTTTTGTTTACGACGGAGACATGGTGCAGAAGCGCTGCCGTGAACTTCATGATTTCATTCCTTATCAAAATCTGGTCATCCATTATGCGCTCAAAGCGAACTACAACGTGGGACTGCTGAAACTTCTGCGCGATACCGGAGCCGGCATTGATGCCGTCAGTCCCGCTGAAGTGGAACTGGCTCTGCGCCTGGGATTTACCAGAGACAAAATCATCTACACCGCCAACAACATGACGGATGCGGAGTTTGAAAAGGTCCGTATCACCAATGTCCTGATGAATATCGGTTCACTTTCACGTCTGCGTAAAATCGCCAAGAATTATCCGGGCATGAAAGTCTGTCTGCGTTTCAATCCCGATGTCTGCGACGGAGACAGCATCCACACCATGACCGCCGGAGCTTTGACCAAATTCGGTATTCTTCTGGATGATCTTGAAGAAGTCAAAGCCCTTGTCAAAGAAGGCGATCTGCACGTTGTCGGACTTCACGAACACACCGGCAGCGGTCTGCAGCATGCGGAATCGGTCTATACCGCCATGGGTAAACTGATGGAAATTGCCACCCCAGAGAACTTCCCCGAACTGGAATTTCTGGATTTCGGCGGCGGCTTCAAAGTGCCGTACAAACCCGGAGAACCGCGCATTGACTATGTTGAAATGGGCTCAAAAATCGCGGAACTCTTTAAAGACTTCTGCAAAAGATACGGCAAAGAACTTATCATGCGTTTTGAGCCGGGCAAATATCTTGTGGCTGAATCCGGTGTGCTTCTCACAGAGGTCAATACCCTCAAACGCAACCGTGAACGCCTGATTGCCGGCTGCAACTCCGGATTTCCGCAGCTGATCCGTCCGATGCTTTACGGTGCCTATCATATCATCGACAACCTGAGCAATCCCGACGGTGCCAGGCAGCTGTATGACGTCTGCGGCAACATCTGCGAAACCGGCGACCGCTTCGCCGAACAGCGCGAACTGCCCGAAATCAGGGAATACGATATTCTTGCCATCCGCAATGCGGGCGCTTACTGCTACTCAATGGGCGGCATTTACAATCTCCGCAGTATGCCCGGAGAAGTTGTGCTGTCAAACGACAAAGTCATTTACCGCCGCAAGCGGCTTTCTGATGAAGAAATGCTTGATCATATTTTCAAAGAGGAAGTAGAGGTCTGAAAATGTACAGTGCTGTCATAGATCCTGCTCCCGATCACGCCGCTTTTGCCCTGTTGGAAGATGACCGTATCATCGCGATTGAACGCCGCCCCATGCGCGGAAGAGATGCGGCGGCGCTGCCGGTTTTCATTCTTGAAACTCTCAAAAACAACAACGTTGATTTCAGTGCGGTCAAACGCTGGACCGTCGGTTCCGGTCCCGGCAGTTTCACAGGTCTGCGCCTGGTTGCTGCGCTGGTATCCGCCTGGAGTCTGGGTAAAGAGGATGTCAAAACCCGCAATGTTCCCGGTGCCGTTGCGCTGGGAGCCATGTTAAAACTTGCCCCCGGCGAAAAAGCAGGCGTCCTTTATGACGGCCGCAACCGTGAAGTGCTTTACTTCGGCGTTGAGGGCTTGCCCGGCAATGATTTGAAACCGACGGGTGAAACCGCCGTTCTCAATGCGGAACAGGCGGCGGAATTCTTTTCTTCCCGCAAAGAGCGTCTGGCGATGTTTTCTTCAGAAAGCAAAGCCATTGCGCTGGTACTTCCTGAAGACGTCAAAGTTGAAAGTTTTGAATACGCTGACACCGCCCGTCTGGCACTGACTGAAGTTCAGGATTTTGATAACGATCTAACCCGACTGGTCTACATCAGACCGGCAGTTTATACACAAAATTGAAAACACAAGAAAACAGCGAAATATCAGAAACAACGCAGCAGGTGCCGAAAAAACACAGGCTGCTTAAAATTTTGCTGTGCCTGATAATTCTTCTTGTCTTCCTGTTTGCGGGAACAGTATACTTTGCAGCGGCAGCGGTGTTTTCTCATCCCAGGCAGCTGCCGCCCTCACAGTTGAAGATGCAGGATATAAAACTTCAACAGAAAATCATTCAGCGTTTGGCAAGAGATGTTTTCCGCAGCCGTCCCCGACCGACGGGAAAGTTGACACTCAAACCGGAGGAACTGCAGTCATTGTTCCGTCTGATAGATTTCGGTCTTTCCATGGCAAAGATGGCAGGCAAATACGACGGCATGGATGTGCGGTATCTGGAACCGGAGTTCACCAAAGGACATGTCAGAATGGTTTATCCTCTGGATACCGGATACAGTTGGCTTTTCGGCGGTGTTTTGCGTTTCAGCTTTACCGGAACACCGTCTTTTGCCGGTCAAGAGATCACGGTTTCACTCAAAGATTCCAAAATCGGCAGACTGCCGCTTCCCGGGAAATTTGCCAAAATGGTTCTGAAAAACCTTCTGACAGAATTTTACAAAAGCAAAGGATATGAAACGTTCTGTTCGCTGATAAAAGAAATCAAAATGAATCCGGACGGAACTCTTGTCATCGTCTATTATCCGGCAAAATTGGCGCCGGTTCTGATGTTTTGAAACAATAAACCGGAATGAGGAAAAATTATGAGTGAGAAAACACGTCCCGGCTGGGACAAGTATTTTATGGATATCGCTCTGGTTGCCGCCTCACGCAGCAACTGCTGCCGCAGACATGTGGCGGCAGTTCTGGTGCGTGACCGCCGGATCATTTCAACCGGATACAACGGAACACCGCGCGGTGTCCGCAACTGTTCAGACGGCGGTTGTCCCCGCTGCAACTCAAACACGCCTTCCGGACACGGACTGGGAGACTGTCTTTGCAGTCATGCTGAAGAAAACTCCATCGTTCAGGCGGCATATCACGGTATTTCCGTCAAAGGTTCAACGCTTTACACAACTTACAGTCCCTGTTTGAGCTGTGCAAAAATGATCATCAACGCCGGAATCGTCGAAGTGGTTTATCATCAGCGTTATTCCATTGATGATGTTTCGACGGCGCTGCTCAAAGAAGCAGGTGTCATCGTCCGTCCGCTGAAGGAGGAGGAAGAAGAATGATCTGTGATCCTGAAAAATCCCTTCTGACACTTGAACAGGCCGTCGAATGGCGAAAATCTCTGCGGCAAAGCGGCAAAAAACTTGCCGTTACCAACGGTTGTTTTGACTTGATGCACCGGGGACACGCAACTTATCTTGCCCAGGCGAGAAATTGTGCGGATGCTCTTCTTGTACTTATCAACTCTGATGAATCCGTCCGTTCCCTGAAAGGACCGACCCGTCCTCTGGTCTGCGAAACGGACCGCGCCTATCTGCTGGCATCATTGCGGGCGGTGGATAAAGTTGTTATCTTCAACAGCAGCCGGTGCGACAGAGAATTGGCGGCCCTGGCGCCGGACGTTTACATCAAAGCCGGAGATTACACGCTTGAAACCCTGGCACCGGAAGAACGCAATGTGCTGCTTGCTGCCGGAACAGAAATTGTTTTCATGCCGTTTGTCCCCGGACTTTCAACGACCGGAATCGTGGAGAAGATTTTGCAGACACGTTGAAAAAACACTTTCAGACGTGTATATTTCAATAACGGGAAATCCCGGCAAAGAAAACAGACGAGGAACATTATTTTGGCAAAGAACAAACAAATCCGTTCAGCGAACTTCAAACGGAATACGCTGACCGTTGCGGCGGTAATTCTCTTCGGACTGATCGTCATTTCAGAAATTGCCCTGGCAATCAGTATTCCCTGGTACCTGACCGGAGAAAATGCCATGGCGCGCGAAGTCCTGCAAATCAATCTGCGCGATTCCTTTGACCGTGCGCGGCGACTCTCCAATGAATCCAAAATCAAAGATGAAATCAAGCAGACAGAAATGCGTCTGGTCCGCTGGTCCCTGGACAGTATGGCGGATTATCTCAGACAGCATACAGCAAATTTAAATACGGAAGAATTGAAACACATTCAGGGAGTTATCACCTCTCTGACTCAAATCGCAAACCGGATTCACAGCCGTCGTTCCTACTCCGTAGAACGGCGTCTGGATACCGGACTGTATGTCAATTCTCTGCTGAACAAGGAAAAAAGCAAATGACAAAACAAAATGAATTGAACATACTTGAAAATTTCAACAGAGCGCGTGTTGCCGTTCTGGGCGACATGATGCTTGATGTGTATATCTGGGGACAGGTCAACCGGATTTCTCCCGAAGCCCCCGTTCCGGTGGTCAGTGTCAAAAAACGCACCTCTTGTCTGGGCGGTGCCGCCAACGTCATGCGGAATATCGCCACATTGGGCGCACATGCCGAAGGTTTCGGTGTCATCGGCAGCGACGAAGCCGGTCAACAGGTGATTGCAGAACTTGAAAATGCGGGTATTCTGCCTGACGGCGTTTTTGCCGTTCCGGACCGTCCGACGACAGAAAAACGCAGGATCATGGCATCCGGTCAGCAGCTGCTGCGTATTGACGAAGAAAACATCTCCCCGGTTCCGGATGATATCCGCAGAAAACTGGTCAATAATATCATCGACCGGATCCGCAGCGGCAAAATCGATGCAGTCATTTTTGAGGATTACGCCAAAGGACTTCTCGCCTCATGGATGCTTGAAGAAATCGTCCTTGAAGCAAAAAAACACAAAATTGCCACCGCCCTTGATCCCAAACCGGGCGGTCTGGAGCCGGTTAAAGGATTGACTTTCATAAAACCCAACCGTCTTGAAGCCTTTGCCATGGCAAAAATTCAGGATAAAAATCCGGGCGTTGATCCGGTGACGGACCCGGTTCTGCACAGCGTGGCATCGCGGTTGCTGGATATGTGGGAACCGGAACACCTGCTGATTTCTCTTGCCTCACAGGGCATGGCGCTTTTCAGCAGAGACAAAGCGACGGAAGTCATCCCCACCCGCGCCCGTGAAGTCTTTGACGTTTCAGGAGCCGGCGACACGGTGACCGCCTCTTACACGCTTGCCATCGCAAGCGGAGCTGATCCCGTGACCGCAGCGGAAATCGCCAACCGCGCCGCAAGTGTTGTTGTTGCCAAAGTCGGTACTGCACCGATTTATTATAATGAATTGAAAAAGGTTTGTGAACAGGAGGATATCTGATGTCATCACAAGTTGCAGTTGTTATTCCGGCGCGCTATGCCAGCAGCCGTTTTCCGGGAAAACCCCTGGCACTCCTTGCCGGGAAACCCATGATCTGCCATGTCTGCGAAAAAGCGGCGGCAAGTTCAGCGGATACAGTCATTGTCGCAACGGACGATCAGAGAATTTTTGATACCGTTGAAGCGGCCGGTTTCAAAGCGGCGATGACCCGCAGCGATCACCCCTCGGGAACCGACCGCATTTACGAAGCAATTTCCTCAACGGATGCCCAAATCATCATCAACGTTCAGGGAGACGAACCGCTGATTCCGAGTTCCGTCATTGACGAACTGATTGAACTGATGAAAAAATATCCCGAACTGGATATGGCGACTGTTGCTGTTCCGGCAGTCCGAGAAAACATGACTGAAAACAACGTCAAAGTGGTTTTCGGCAATGACAACATGGCACTTTACTTCAGCCGCGCGCCGATTCCGTTCCTGCGTTCAGGCGGTGTTGAAGCGCCCATGTGGCTGCACTGGGGCATTTACGCCTACCGCAGAACGGCATTGGAAAAATTCGTTTCCCTGCCCCCCGGCAGTCTGGAAAACTGCGAAAAACTCGAACAGCTCCGGGCGCTGGAAAACGGCATGAAAATCTATGTACTGACCTCAAATCTTTCAAGTATCGGCGTGGATACGCCCGAAGACCTTGAAAAAGCTGAAGAAAAAATAAAGGAGAGTATGAAATGAACGCAGTCACAATTGCAAACAATATCGTTATCGGCAACGGCAAACTCGCATTGATTGGCGGTCCCTGCATGGCAGAGAGCCTTGAAGTCTGTATGGAAACCGCAGAATTCCTGACCGGACTCTGCAAAAAACTGGATATCCAGTATATTTTCAAAGCCTCTTACGACAAAGCGAACCGTTCCAGCGGCAGTTCCCGCCGCGGACCGGGACGTGAAGTTGGTTTGAAATATCTTGCCGCCGTCAAAGAAAAATTCAATGTTCCCGTACTGACCGACGTGCATGAAAGCGCAGAAGTTCCTGAAGTTGCAGCCGTTGTGGACGTGCTTCAGATACCGGCATTTCTCTGCCGTCAGACGGATCTTCTCCTTGCCGCCGGAAAAACCGGACTGCCTGTCAACATCAAAAAAGGACAGTTCATGGCTCCTGAAGATATGCGCGGTGCGGTGGAAAAGGTGCGTCTTGCCGGCAACAATCAGGTCATGCTGACAGAGCGCGGCAGTTCCTTCGGCTATCACAATCTGGTGGTGGACTTCCGCAGTCTGCCTACCATGCGTTCTTTTGATGTGCCGGTGATTTTTGATGCGACCCATTCGGTCCAGCTGCCCGGCGGACTCGGCAATGCTTCCGGCGGACAGCGTGAATTTATCTTCCCGCTGGCGCGCGCGGCGGCGGCAGCAGGTATTGATGCGATGTTCTGCGAAGTGCATCCCAATCCCTCTCAGGCTTTGTCCGACGGTCCCAACTCTCTGGACTTTGCCGCAGCAGAAGAAATCTTGACGAAAGTGAAGGCAATTCATGATCTCTGCTGAACAATTCAAAAAAATCCGCGCCGTCATCTCTGATATTGACGGCGTTCTGACTGACGGAACAGTCGGTTACGGACTTGAAGACTTTGTCAAGTTCTTCAATTACCGCGATGGACATTGGCTGAAAATGGCAAAACGTCACGGCTATATCGTCGGCTTGATTTCCGGACGGTCCTCCGCCGCCAACCGTAAAAGAGCCGGAGAACTGGGACTGGATTTCTGCAAAGAAGATATCCATAACAAATTGACCGCTTTTGAAGAGATCCTTGCGGAATACAATCTCAAACCCGAAGAGTGCCTCTATGTGGGAGACGATATCATTGATGCGCCTGTGATGAGCAGAGTCGGTATCGCCATTGCGGTTGCTGATGCGGTTCCTGCGCTGGATGAATTTGCCGACTGGCGTCTTCAGACCCCCGGCGGACGGGGTGTTTTTGTGGAAATCCTTGACCGTCTGTTCCGCGAAAGCGGCATCATGGATGAAGTTTTGGAACGGTACCGTAAATGAAAAAACTTTACACTGTATTTCTGCTCCTGTCGGGGCTTTTAAGTTTATCCGCATTGTACGGAAACAGCGACTTGAGCGACTTGCGCGGACTTACCATGTCAAACGCCAAGATTCCGATTTACAACCGCAGCGGCAAACCGCAGATGATGATTTTCGTCAACAAAGCGGAACGTCGCGGACGGGTGATTTCCGGCACAGGCACAGTCCTTGATTTCCTCAAACCGACTGCCAGTGTGGACGATATCAAAGATGCCTGGAGAATCAAATTGTATCCTCTTAAAGCTTCTTTCAAAGAGGTATTTGACTTCTGGCTGCCCCGGTTGAAATACAGTGAAGCCATCGTGCGGACAAGTCAGGCGGATATTGATCAGGAAAATCACAAAGCCTCCGGTTCATCGGCGGTATTCCTGCGTTCTCCGTTGCTTGACCTCAACGGTATCGGCTTTGAAGCGAACTTCAAACGCCGCGAGATCCGCATCAATTCAGACATTGAGGTTTTGATCAGAACAGCGGGAAGCGATCCGCGAAAACTGTCATCAATAAAAGAGAAAAAATATCAGTACATTACCGCCTCCGGAGATTCGCTTCTGATTGAACTTGAAGAAAAGCGGATCATGCTTATCGGCAGTGTCACAATCCATGAAGCGCAGGCAGTCATCACCTGCGACCGTCTGACGGTGGTTCTTTCCCGCGGAAAAGGCAGTAAAAAAACAGCTGCAAAGGGAAAGAGTTTTGATTTGGAAACCTCCGGAGCCTCCGGCATTTCCCAACTGCTGGCAGACGGCAGTATTGTCGTCTCCGGCAAGGATAAAAAGTCAGGAAAAATCTATGCAGATCACCTGATTTATGACCTGAAAGAACGTTTGATAACCCTCTCCGGAGATGTATCTCCTGAAAGTTTATCCTTCCGTCAACTCAAAGATAATGCCCGGACAGTCGGACAGGAATCACCCGAAAAACTCTCGGGATATGTCATTGTTGACAGCGAACAGATGCGCTCTTTCGGACGCAAAGTCATCGTTCATCTCAAAAAAGACAGTAAAGATGCATTGCAGTCCGGCAGTATGGTCAGCGCCGACATGACTTCCGCCAAAGCCGATTCAGCCTCAGGAAGTCTGGATAAAATAACCTATCCTGACGGCGTATTCATCTGCGGCAAAGAGAAGAAAAACTCAACCGGAGCACCGTTTACTGCCAGTGCGGATCACGGTGAATTTATTCCCGGACGTGATGTTGTCAATCTGCGGAACAACGTCCTTGCCGGCAACGGAACAGATGATTTGACCTGCGACACGGCAGAATTGAAAATTTCCCGCCGGAAATCCGGCAAGACGGTTAAGGCAGGACTTGAATCCATCCATTGCCGCAGCAATGTCCGTCTGGTTCATCGTGAAAAGCAGCAGACTGCCGGAAACCTCACTTCGGATAAAGCTGACTTCTTCCTTGCTGAAGACAGGATCATATTTCATGAAAATGTCAAGGCTGACCACGGTAACTCCAAACTCAGCTGCAATCAGTTGGAACTTTTCCTGGCAAACCGCAAAGTTCAAAGTGCCAAAACACCCGACAGAAAAAAATCCGGCAGAAAAAACAATCTGCAGGCAGCAGCTTCATCGTCCAAAACTCTGCAAAAGGCTGTGGCAACAGGAGATGTGGTCATGACCGATCCCAGAGCCACGCTGAACACAGGACTTCTCACGCTTCATTTCAGAGAATTGCGTCCCGGAGAAAAAGCGGTTCAGAGTATGCTGCAGTCCGGCGGCGTCCGTCTGAGCAGTATCATCTGTGACAACGGTTTGAAAGTTGTCAGCAGCAGTAATCCAGATGCAAAGAGTACCGCAGGATTCTTCGGCAAAAGCGGCAGTCAGGGAATCAAAAACTTAACGGCAATGCGTTCCGAAACAGATCTTGAGAAAAATATCAGTACTTTCACCGGCAATGTCAAAATACATGATGATATCTCACATCTGGAATGTGAAACCATCAATCTTTACAGCGCGCCCCGTCAGGCGGCAAAAACAGTTGCAAATAAAAAAGTTGACGATCTTGATGACGATCCGTTTGCTCTGGTCAAAACAGAAAATTACGCCCCGTCTCAGATCCTGATCGGTGAAAATCTGGAGCTGAAAAAAGCGGAGTGTCTTAACAACGTTATCCTCAAACGCAAACTGGATAAGAGAACGCTTCAAGCCGGCGGAGAGCGTGCTGATTACGATGTCAAATCCGGAAAAATCATCATTTCCGGCAAAGCCCCCGACCGGGCATGGATTCAGGCGGACAACCGCCGTCAGACCAGCGACAAGCTGATTTATCATCTGGCGGAAGAACGTTTTGAAAGCAGCGGCGACACCGTAACGACAAATTTGTAAATAATCCGGGAGAAACATCGTGAAAACAAGAGAGATCACCGTCAGAAACCGGGCAGGGATTCACTGCCGTCCCTCCGGAGAAATCCTTAATACACTCAATAAAAAGTATCCGGATCATACTGTAACTGTCATCTATGACGGCGAAACTCAGGACATTACAGGAAGTATTCTTGCTCTGATTTCCCTCGGACTTGTCTGCGGCGCCCAAGCCACGTTGCAGATTACAGGACCCGATGAAGAAAATGCCATCCGTGAAATCGGAGATCTTTTTGAGTATGAATTTGATTTTCCGCCGCGTTGATCTCTGGCTGGTGCCGTGTCTTCTTGTCTGCGGTATTCTGCTGCGGGCGGAATACCTCAGGGAGTACGCACAGCTGCTTAACTTTGACGTTCCCGCCGGTCCCGATGTCATGGAATACGACCTGCGGGCGCGGGAAATTCTTTCAGGCAGACTTTTCCCCAAAGTTCCGGATATTCACGCACCGCTTTATCCTCTTTTTCTGGCACTCCTGTATCATGTGAGCAATTACGCCCTGTTTCCGGTGCGCCTGCTGCAGCTTCTCTTGAACTTCGGAGCCTGGATTGCACTCACCAAACTGTTGGAACGCAAGGGCGTCAACTTCAAGACAAGAATGATTTTTCTTGCCTGCGCCATGTTCTACCCCGTGGCATTTTTTCATCAGGCGGAAATCATCTCTGAATCTCTGCTCCTGCCTTTTCTGACCGCCGTTTTCTGGCTGCTGGAATTGGCGGATACGGAGTTTGATTTAAAGAAACGCCTTCTCCGTATGGCAGGAGCCGGTTGTGCCGCCGGTCTTGCCGCCGTCACACATCCGCTGTCATTATCCTTTGCGGGTGCCGTCATACTTTACCGTTTTTTCAGCAAAGCCCGCAGGGAAGCACTGGTATTTCTGGCAGGACTTCTGCTTGTCATTGCGCCCGTTGTGCTGATCAAAAGTATTCACTACGGCAAATTGACGGGCATCCAGCAGAACGGCGGATTCAATATCTGGCTGGGCAATAATCCCGATGCCACAGGCGGCTGTTATCTGCGCCCGGGTCCCGTCTGGCGCAAACTTCACAAAGCCGCCGCCGGTGAAGCTGAAGCAAGAGGCATATCAACCGACAGAGTATGGCTTGAAAAAAGTGCAAAGTTCTGGATTCAAAATCCTTTGCAGGGTATGAAACTTTATCTCAAAAAAGCCGTTATGGTCTGGTCTCCTGCGGAACTGATTGCCGGAGCCGACCCGATGGCACTTGTTTACCGGACACATCTTGTCCGGTACGGCGTATTTCTGTTGCCGCTGTTGATGTGCTTTGCCGTTGCGGGAATAACTGCCGCCATAAAAAACAAAGAGAGAACCGCAATTTACTTTTTCCTGCTGGGCGGCGCATTGTACGCGGCACAGATACTGACCGTCACCTCCGGACGTTACCGTCTGGCGATGCTGCCTGCGCTGCTCTATTTTGCCGCATACGGTATCAGCTGTTTCAAGTGGAAAAAGTTTTTTGCCGTCCCGCTGATTGTTTTCGGAGCAAGTTTGTTTATCCTGCCCCCTTCCCCGGCCGAAGGCGCACACGAGGCAGCGGGAATTCTGGGAGAAGCCGCCATCCGCAAGAATCAAGGCGCAAAAGCCTTCAAACTGCTTTCTTTTGCCCGTGAAGGCTGCAATGACCCCGCCCGTATCGTCAACCAGCTCGGTATGCTGCTTGAGCGCAGCAACGACTTTAAAGGCGCAGAAAAGGCATATAAAGAAGCGGCTGCCGGAGATCCGGAGTCAATGGAGTCTTTTATGAATCTCGGCAATCTTTACTCCCGTTTTCCGGCAAAACACAAAGAAGCCCAAAAGTATTATAAAAAGGCGTTGAAAATGTCTCCGGAGTCTGCACTTCTGCGCTACAATTACGGTGTATTCCTTGCCAACACCAAACGTCCGGCTGAGGCAGAAAAAGAACTGCTGCGCGCTCTTGAGTGCGACAGCAGTTATCATCCGGCTTATAATCAACTGGGTATCATCGCCTTGCAGACAGGACGCCCCGAAGTGGCTGAAAAGTGTTTCAGCGCGGCATTGGAACTTGTACCCGACCACAGGGGATACCGCAATAATCTGCAGTTTGTCAGAAACGGTAACCGATCTTCTGCAAATAACTGACGGCGATGTGGCACGAAAGACGGAAACACCATTTCAAAGATTCCATCAGAGCAAGCAGAGGATCCGTTCCCTCAGGAACGATATTTGAGTGGATCCAATCCCAGAAGTTCTGAGCGCAATCCCCCGGAAAACTCAACTTCTTGAAGTAGCCGGTAATCTGTTCATCGGCATAAAGCGGCGCCTTGCCGTCAAAGAGTCCCATCATTGAAAATTCATTGGGACGGCTGTTGGCAAAATTCGTCACAGCTTCCGCTGCGCGGGCAAAGACAAAGGTAAACATGGAACTGACCGCTTCATCTGTCAGAGCATCTCCGTCACGGCGACGTTTTTCAGCAACAGCTTCCAGAATTTTAAGCATAAGTTCTTTTTCAGAATCGGCAAGTTTCGGAGCCGTAAAAACAGGACCGTCAATAAGCTCCCCTTTTTTAGCGGCTTCAATAACCACCATTGCAGCATGCTGCGCCCCTAATGAACGGCTGAATTTATTTTCCTGATTTTCCATCTTCTGTAATCTCCCTTATATTTCACGTTCCTGATCCGGCTTCAAACAGGAACATGCAGTCCTATGCTTTTTTAACGTGTAAAACATATCACACAAGTCATGATTTGTCAACCCGCGCCGGGGATTTCCAGGCATCTTCCGGGGGAAACATGTGGACAACATGGACAATACACTTTACCAAACTGTAAAATCGTCCATCGGGTCTTGCCGCGTATAAAAAACAAGCGGTCGTTTGTTGCCAAACGACCGCCGTTGTGAAGATACTTGCGTAACTTACTTTCCGGAAACAACACCGTGAACTTTGAAGACACGGGTGGGAGCAAATTCGCCCAGTTTGTGTCCGACCATGTTTTCGGTCACAAACACCGGAACGAAAGACTTTCCGTTGTGAACCTCGAAAGTGTGTCCGACAAAATCCGGAATAATCAGGGAGCGACGGCTCCAAGTTTTGATCGGAGTTTTGGCTCCGGTCATTTTTTCGACTTTGTCGAGCAGGTGCTGATCGACAAACGGTCCTTTTTTGATGGATCTCGGCATTATTTCTTCCTCCGTTCAACGATAAAGTTCTTGGAAGTCTTTTTCGGATTACGGGTACGTTTGCCTTTAGCAAGCTTGCCCCAGGGTGAAACCGGATGACCGCCGCCGGAGCTGCGGCCTTCGCCTCCGCCCATCGGATGGTCGACCGGGTTCTGGGCGACACCGCGGACGTGCGGACGGAAACCGAGATAACGTTTCTTACCAGCCTTACCGAGCTTGGTGTTCATCAGATCGAGGTTGCCGATCTGACCGATCATGGCACGGCAGTTGACGTGGATCATGCGAACTTCGCCGCTGGGCAGCTTGACCTGCGCGTAAGTTTCTTCCTTACCGCGGAGAACAGCAACCTGACCGGCAGAACGGGCAAGTTTGGCACCGCCGCCGGGAACCAGCTCGATGCAGCAGATATCGACACCGACGGGGATATCTTTGATCGCCATGCAGTTACCGGGCTTGAGTTCAGCCTTGGGTCCGTTCATAACGACATCGCCGACTTTCAGACCGTTGGGAGCGATGATGTAAGCCTTTTCGCCGTCAGCGTAGCTGATCAGAGCGATATTGGCGGTACGGTTGGGATCGTACTCAATGGAGACGACCTTCGCCGGAATTCCGTCCTTGGTGCGGCGGAAGTCGATCATACGGAAACGACGTTTGTTACCGGCACCGCGGAAACGGATGGTCATACGACCGGTGTTGTTACGACCGCCGGAAGATTTCTTTCCGCGGGTCAACGATCTCTCAGGACCGTTCTTGCTCAATGCAGACTTATCCACAACCGTCATATGACGGCGGGAGGGAGTCGTCGGATTATAACTTTTGATAGCCATTTTATCTTTTTTCTCCCTTAGATGATCTCAATACTGCCTTCGGCAAGGGTGATGACGGCGCGTTTCCAATCGGGACGACGACCTTCTTTGAGGGAGCGTCCGGCGCGTTTTCTCTTGCCCTGGTAGTTCATAACGTTGACGGATTTGACCTTGACGTTGAAAAGCTCTTCAACAGCCTTGCCGATCTCAATGCGGTTGGCATCGGGAGCAACACGGAAAGTATATTTCTTTTCCTGAATAAGAGCATTGCACTTTTCGGTCACGACCGGAGCGATGATGATATCAAATGCAGATTTCATTGTCATACCTCCTTATGCCAGACGTCCGATGAAAGCATCAAGAGCATCCTTGGTGAAGATGACCTTCTTGAAGCGGAGCAGTTCGTAAACGTTGACAGTGACAGCGCGGCGGAGAACCATGTTGGCAATGTTGCCGGTGGCGCAGACCGCAGCTTCGTCCAGCTCGCTGACAGAGAGCATAACAGTGTCATCAGCGACGTTCAGGTTCTTGAGAACAGCGACAGCGCTGCGGGTCTTGTGATCCGGCAGAGCGAACTGATCCAGAACGATGACATCACCTTCAGCGATACGCTCAGACAGAGCGCGCTTGAGAGCAAGCACCAGGACTTTCTTGTTGAGTTTCTTTGCGAAAGAACGGGGGGTGGGTCCGAAGATGGTACCGCCGCCAACCCACACGGGACTGCGGCTGGAACCTGCACGGGCTCCGCCACGGCCTTTCTGACGCCAGGGTTTGGCACCGCCGCCGGAAACCAATCCGCGGGTTTTGGTACAAGCTGTACCGGCTCTGGCACCTGCCAGGTAGGCAACGACCGCATCATGAACGGCCTGGGCACCCTTTTCCATCTCGATCACGCCTTCAGGGATCTGGTATTCACCGACCCTGGCGCCGGTGCAATCGAGGATATCCAAAATGTTAGACATGGTTTATTCCTCCAATTACTTCGCCGCCGGCTTCTTCAGCGCACCGCGAATGGTCAAAATTCCACCGTTGGCTCCGGGGACTGCACCCTTGACCAACAGAACGTTGTCTTCAGCCATAACACGGACGATCTTCAGATTCTGAACCGTGCGCTGCACGTTGCCGGTATGTCCGGGCATACGTTTACCTTTGATGATTCGACCGGGCCATTCACGGCAACCGATAGAACCGGTACGACGGGTCCAACCACCTCCGTGGCTGGCGCGACCGCCGCCGAAGTTGTAACGTTTGACGACACCCTGGAATCCACGGCCCTTGCTGACACCGACCACATCCAGGTACTCGCCATCAGCGAAGATATCCGCCTTGATGACAGAACCGGGTTCAGCCGTTTCAGTGGTACGGATTTCGCGCAGAATAGCCGGAAGTCTGTCTCCGGTAACACCGGCCTTGGCCAGGTGTCCGCGATCCGCATTGGTGAGATTCTTTGCCTTGCGTGAACCGTAACCCAGCTGAATAGCGGAGTAACCGTCACGCTCGACGGTCTTGACTGCAGTAACAACGCAGGGACCGGCTTCGATCACCGTAACCGGGATCAGCACACCCTTCTCGTCGTAGACCTGAGTCATTCCGATTTTTTTACCGATTAAACCTTTCATTATCTTTCTCCTTTCCTTGTAGAGAAACATTCGATACGCGTCCCCAATCGGCCGGGAACGGCGGTATCTAGGGACTCTTTCCCTGAAACCGTTACGCCGGAAAAAACAATCCTGCCGTCGCTTTTTTTATCCTTTTGCCACGGCAGAACTGCTTCTTCTTACGGTTTCTCAGAATCCCGTCTTGATCGAAATATCCACGCCGGCAGGCAGGTTGAGACGTTTGAGCTCATCAACTGTCTTGGCGTTAGGATTCACAATATCCAACACGCGCTTGTGAGTGCGCATCTCGAACTGTTCCATGGACTTCTTGTCAACGTGGGGTGAACGGTTGACAGTCCAGCGCTCGATTCTGGTCGGAAGCGGAATGGGACCCGCAACCACAGAACCGGTGCGTTTTGCAGCATCGAGGATCTCGTTGACTGACTGATCCAGAATCCGGTGCTCGTAAGCCTGAAGACGGATGCGGATCCGCTGAGTTTTCGCAGTAGCCATATTATTTCTTCTCCAAGATTTTTTCCTGAACGTTTTTGGGAACACTCTCAAAGTGCGCCGGTTCCATCGAGTAGGTGGCGCGGCCGCGGGAGAGAGAACGAATCGCAGTTGCGTAACCGAAAAGTTCCGAAAGCGGAACGTGCGCAACAACCTGAGTAAAGCTGTTGGTACCGGCATTCATCGTGGAAATCACGCCGCGACGGCTGGTGATATCACCGATAAGATCACCCATGTTTTCATCGGGGGTGGTCAGCTCAACCTTCATGATCGGCTCCAGAAGTTCGATTCCGGACTTCTTGGCAGCTTCTTTGAAAGCCATGGATCCGGCAATCTTGAACGCCATTTCGTTGGAGTCAACCGGGTGGTAACTACCGTCGATGATTTCGACTTTGAAGTCAACCACAGGATAACCTGCCAACACACCGCTGGCTGCGGCTTCACGGATACCGTTTTCAATCGGTTTGATATATTCCTTCGGAATGTTACCGCCGACAACTTTGTTCTCAATGGTGATACCGGCACCGCGTTCCTGAGGAATCAGGTTGATAACGCAGTGACCATACTGTCCGCGTCCACCGGTCTGACGGACGAAACGCATATCACTGTTGGATTCTTTAAGCAGAGCTTCGCGGTAAGCAACCTGCGGAGCACCGGTATTGGCCTCAACCTTGAACTCGCGGATCAGACGGCTGAGAATGATTTCCAGGTGCAGCTCACCCATACCGGAAATAATGGTCTGTCCGGTATCTTCGTCACTGTGGATCTGGAAGGTCGGGTCTTCTTCAGCCAGAGCAATCAGACCTTTGGTCAGTTTATCGCGGTCGCCGGAACTCTTGGGCTCAACAGCAACAGAGATAACCGGTTCCGGGAAGGTCATGGATTCCAGAGCGATCGGGCAGGATTCCAGACACAGCGTATCACCGGTGGTCACGTTGCGGAGACCGACGGCGGCGGCAATATCACCGGAGAAGATCTCTTCACGTTCTTCACGGCTGTTGGCGTGCATCTGCAGCAGACGGCCGAAACGTTCAGATTTGCCGGTACGCGGGTTGTAAACGGTCATACCCTGAGCAGCAACGCCGGAGTAAATACGCAGATAGTAGAGCTTACCGACATAGGGGTCGGTCATGATCTTGAAGACCAGAGCGCTGAAGGGCTGCATATCGCCGACGTGACGGGTGACCTCATTACCGGTCACAGGATCGGTACCTTTGATGTCCCAAATATCGATCGGGCTGGGCAGATACCAGGTCACAGCATCCAGCAGGGGCTGAACACCCTTGTTCTTGAAGGCAGAAGCCGCAGCAACAGGAACAACCTTGCTGGCGAGAGTGGCACGACGCAGAGCAGCACGCAGTTCTTCCACAGGCGGGATCTTGTCTTCGAGATAGACTTCCATTACTGCATCATCTGCTTCAGCAAGAATTTCCACCAGGTTGTGGAAGGCTTCATCGCGCTCAGCCTGCTGTTCAGCATTGAGTTCCTGAATATCTTCGTTGGCACCGTTATCTTCTTCATGGAAGTAGATAGCCTTACCGGCGAGAACGTCGATCACACCCTTGAAATCGGCTTCTTTACCGATGGGCAGGTAGATCGGCAGCGGATTGGCACCGAGTTTGTTGCGGATATCATCAATCACACCCTGGAAGTCAGCACCGGTACGGTCCATTTTGTTGACCAGAGCAATGATCGGAACACCGTATTTCTGAGCCTGACGCCAGACGGTTTCACTCTGGGGCTGAACTTTACCCACGGAGCAGAACACTGCAACAGCACCGTCAAGAACGCGCAGACTGCGTTCCACTTCAGCGGTGAAATCAACGTGTCCCGGAGTGTCAATAATATTGATACGATGACCTTTCCAGAAACAGGTGGTGGCAGCACTGGTAATGGTGATACCGCGTTCCTGTTCATCTTTCATCCAGTCCATCGTGGCGGTACCTTCATGGGTATCACCGATTTTGTGGTTACGTCCGCAGTAGAAGAGGATACGTTCCGAAAGAGTGGTTTTACCCGCGTCAATGTGAGCCATAATACCAATGTTACGGACATTGGCAAGACGCACTTGACGTCTCGGACACTCATTATAATCTTGTTTGTCGCTCATGATTATTCACTCTTCTTTTAATTACCAGCGGTAATGTGCAAAAGCCTTGTTGGCCTGAGCCATCTTGAAGGTATCTTCTTTCTTCTTGATGGAGGAGCCGGTGTTTTCAAAGGCATCCAGAAGTTCCTGAGCCAGGGATTCGGTCATGGACTTACCTTTGCGGCCGCGGGAATAGGTGCAGATCCAACGCATGGCCAGAGCGACCTGACGTTCGGGATCAACTTCGATCGGAACCTGATAAGTGGCACCGCCGACACGACGGCTCTTGACTTCAAGCTTCGGCTTGACGTTTTCAAGGGCCTGCAAAAAGACATCCATCGGAGCCATGTCAGTTTTCTTCTGACCGATAATATCAAGGGCACCGTAGACAATCTGCTGGGCAGTAGACTTTTTGCCGCGGCTCATGATCGTATTGATCAGACGGGCAATCAGCTGGCTGTCATACTTCATATCGGGAATAATTTCCCGCTTTTCTGCTTTACGTCTTCTCATAACTGAATTTCTCTCTTATAAGGATTATTTCTTCTTCTTGCCGTCATCGGCACCCGGTTTCGGCTGTTTCGCGCCGTATTTGGAACGGCCCTGGCGACGTTTGTCAACACCGGTGCTGTCCAGTGCGCCACGAACGATGTGGTAACGCACACCGGGAAGGTCACGGACCCTGCCGCCCTTCACCAGAACAACAGAGTGTTCCTGCAAATTGTGTCCTTCACCGCCGATATAGGCAGTGACTTCCTGTCCGTTGGTAAGACGCACACGGGCGATTTTACGCAAAGCCGAGTTCGGCTTCTTGGGTGTACGGGTGGTTACCTGGAGACAGACTCCGCGGCGCTGCGGGCAAGCCTGCAAAGCCTTGGACTTACTTTTCTTGTCTTTTTCTTCGCGTCCAAAACGCACCAACTGATTGATTGTCGGCATGGTTCTTTCCTGCTTTTTTTACCTGTTATATATCCGAATAAAACAACTACAATACAACACACCTATTTGTATAATGTAGCACACATGCGCGGCAATTTCAAGTTCTTGCCGCGCAAATGTTGCAATAATCGTGTGTTTTTCTGTTTTTACGCCTCAAAATCATCAGATTCCGAGGTAAATTCCTGGGTGTCGGTTTCATCAAAGATGTAGGTTTCTTCGATGGTATCGTCACCGTCTTCATCGGCCGCACCCCACTGACCGGCGATATCACCGGCTGTCGGTTCGGCAGTTTCTTCAGCAATTTCCGGTTCAGGTTCGATCTCAGTACCGAGATATTTCAGTTTCAGGGACTGCATATGCTCAGTACCCGTTCCGGCGGGAATCAAGTGTCCGGTAATGACGTTTTCCTTGAATCCGGCGAGAACGTCGATCTTTCCGACGGTTGCTGCTTCAGTCAGAATACGCGTGGTATCCTGGAAGCTGGCGGCCGAAATGAAACTCTCTGTTTCCAGAGCTGCTTTTGTAATACCCAGCAAAACCGGTTCAGCTTCAGCCGGTTTTCCGCCGCGTTCAATCATCTCACGGTTGACACGGTTGAACTCAATGCGGTCAAGCTGTTCTCCGGGCAGGAACTGCGTCGAGCCGGAGGAGGTAATACGGACTTTCTGCATCATCTGACGAATGATGATCTCAACGTGTTTGTCATTGATCTCAACTCCCTGGCTGCGATAAACCAGCTGAATCTCATCGACCAGATGACGCTGCAACTCGTGGATTCCGCAAATTTCAAGCAACGTATGCGGAACAATAGATCCCTCGGTCAGTTTCTGACCTTTTCTCACATAATCACCCTTGCTGACAGTCAAATGCTTGTGCAGCGGAATGTTGTTGTGTTCTTCAACCATTCCGGAAATCTTGTCGCGGATGATGAGCTGACGTCTTCCCCGGACCAGGTTATCCACCTCGATCACACCGTCGATACGGGCGATCTCTGCTACATCCTTGGGAACACGGGCTTCAAACAATTCGGCGATTCGCGGAAGACCGCCGATAATGTCCTTGTTCTTTGCAGACTGACGCGGGAGTCGGGCAACGACCATACCCGGAGTCACTTTCATACCGTTCTTGGTCATGAGAACAGCACCGGCGGGCAACGGATAACTGGTGATCGTATTACCGTCGTTATCCGTAATGACAATCTGCGGATGCAGGTCGTCACGGTGTTCCATAACTGTTCCCTGATCGGAAGAACCGCGTTTCTGCTTCTGAATGGTGACGCCTTCGACCAGGTCGTTCAGGCGGACAATACCGGCCTGTTCGATGATGATCGGAACCTGACTGGGGTCCCAGCTCACGAAGGATTCACCCTCTTTGACGGAATCTCCGTCGGCTTTATCAAGAATTGAACCGGTGTCAAGATCATAACGCTCAAGTTCAGCTTCTTCAACAGCATCCGCCCAGAAGTCAAAGTCCTTCTGAACAGTTCCGAGAGCAGCGATCTCACCGAGAATATTTTCACGGGCGCGTCTTTCAAGTTCCTTTGCCTTGACCGGATCGTAAATCACAACGTAACCGTTCTTGTTGACAACGACGTCTTTGCCCTTGTTGTTCTTGACGGTACGGACGTTGAAGTATTTGATCGTTCCGTTGCTGTGAGAAGTGATGACCGGCTCTTTGTAAGCACTGGATGCGGTACCACCGATGTGGAACGTACGCATGGTCAGCTGAGTACCGGGTTCACCGATGGACTGAGCGGCAATGATACCGAGTGCATCGCCGATCTTTGCTTCGCGGTCGCTGGCAAGGTTGCGGCCGTAGCACTTGATACAAAGTCCGTGCAGCGTTTCGCAGGTGAGAGCGGAACGGATCAGCACACGTTTGATTCCGCGGGCATCAATCACATCGGCGATTTCGGGCGTGAAGACCTCTCCGGCACCGACGATCAGACGTCCGTCATTGTATGCAGGATCACGGATATCCTGAGCGCAGTAACGGCCGATGATACGGTCGCGCAGCGGCAGCATAACTTCATCACCTTCGGTAATGGCACTGGTCCAGATACCCTTGGTGGTTCCGCAGTCTTCTTCGCGGCAGATGACATCCTGAGCGACGTCAACCAGACGGCGGGTCATGTAACCGGAGTCAGCGGTCTTAAGAGCCGTATCCGCCAAACCTTTACGGGCACCGTGGGTGGAAATGAAGTATTCCAGCACGGAAAGTCCTTCACGGAAGTTGGAGATAATCGGACGTTCGATAATATCACCGGAGGGCTTTGCCATCAATCCGCGCATACCGGCGAGCTGACGGATCTGATCTTTACTTCCGCGGGCGCCGGAGTCAAGCATGGCGTAAACAGGGTTGATTTCTCCGCGCTGGCTGGCGGCTTCAAGGTGATCAAACAGTTCATTAGCCACGGCACCGCTGGTCTGAGTCCAGATATCGATGACCTTCTTGTAACGTTCACCGTCGGTCAGCAAACCGCTGTTGTACTGTTCAAGAACGGCGTCCACCTCTTTGCGGGCGGCTTCGATCAGTTCGTTCTTGCTGTCCGGAACCTGAAGGTCGGTGATGGAGATGGAAAGACCGGCAAGAGTTGCGTGTCTGTAACCCAGATCTTTGATATCATCCAACAGTTTAATAGTCGCATCGTGTCCGGCGATCATGTAGGAATTACTGATGAGTTTGCCCAGATCTTTCTTCTTGGCAACAGCATTATAGAATCCGAGACGCTTATCCCAGACTTCGTTGAAAAGACAACGTCCGGGAGTGGTCAGGATGTACTTGGAATCCTTGTCTCCGTAGATGGTATCACGTCCCAGGTCAGGGTTCGGAATACGGACAGCGTCGTGGATGCCGATGAAGCCCGCCTGCATGGCAAACAGAACTTCAAAGTAATCACGGTAAAGTTTGGCCTTGTCCTTGTTGTTCGGAGGACAGGTCAGGTAATAACTGCCGAGCGTGATGTCCTGCGTGGGACTGGCGATCGGTTTTCCGTTGGCGGGAGAGAAGATGTTGTTGGGAGACAGCATCAGCAGTTTGGTCTCCATCTGCGCTTCGTTTGAAAGCGGCACGTGAACAGCCATCTGGTCTCCGTCGAAGTCGGCGTTGTAAGCGGTACACACCAGCGGGTGCAGACGGATGGCGGAACCTTCGATCAGCACCGGGTCAAATGCCTGGATACTCAAGCGGTGCAGTGTCGGCGCACGGTTGAGCATAACGGGATGTCCCTTGGTCACTTCATCAAGAATATCCCAGACGACGCTTTCGCCCTTTTCGATCAGCTTCTTGGCTCCGCGGACGGTATGAGCATGTCCGCGCTGCTTGAGATAACGGATGATGAAAGGTTCAAACAGAATCATCGCCATCTTCTTGGGCAGTCCGCACTGATGGATCTTGAGTTCAGGACCGACAACGATCACGGAACGTCCGGAGTAGTCAACACGTTTACCCAGCAAGTTCTGACGGAAACGTCCCTGCTTACCTTTGAGCATATCAGAAAGACTCTTGAGAGGACGGTTGCCGGCACCGGTCACGGGGCGTCCGTGACGGCCGTTGTCCAACAGAGCATCAACAGCTTCCTGAAGCATACGTTTTTCGTTGCGGACAATCACTTCAGGGGTATTGAGCTGAAGCAGATTGCGCAGACGGTTGTTGCGGTTGATGACACGACGATAAAGATCGTTGAGGTCACTGGTCGCAAAACGGCCGCCTTCCAGCGGAACCAGAGGACGCAGATCCGGCGGAATAACCGGCAGTGCGGAAAGAATCATGTATTCCGGACGGGAGTTGCCGGCAATAAAACCTTCAACCAGACGCAGACGTTTGGCAAGCTTCTTGCGGAGAGCCTTGTTGTTGCCGCTTGAAAGTTTGACTTCAAGATCTTCTTTGAGGGCTTCAAGGTCGATCTGTTCAAGCAGAGACTGGATTGCCGGAGCACCCATTTCTGCTCTGAAAGAACTGCCGTAGTCTTCGCAGGCCTGACGGTATTCGTGCTCAGACAGAATCTGCTGGAGTTCCAGCGGCGTATCGCCCGGATCCGTCACGATATATTCTTCATAATAGATAATGCTGTCAAGTTTCTTGGCAGGCATGTCCAGCATGAGCGCAATGCGGCTGGGCATACACTTCAGGAACCAGATGTGTGACACCGGAACCGCCAGGTCAATGTGCCCCATGCGTTCACGGCGCACCTTGGCCTGGGTAACTTCAACGCCGCAGCGGTCGCAGACAACGCCCTTGCTCTTGATGCGTTTGTGCTTTCCGCAGTTACATTCCCAGTCGCGGGTGGGTCCGAAAATTCTTTCGCAGAAAAGACCGTGCTTCTCGGGTTTCAGACTGCGGTAGTTGATGGTTTCCGGGTTTTTGACCTCGCCGCGGGACCATTTACGAATCGTATCAGGACTGGCGACGTTGATCGAAATTGCACCGAAATTGTTGGCTGAATCCTTGGATTGCAGCTCCCTGTAAGCATATGTATTGTCAATCAAGGTAACACCTCACTTGAATTATTGATTGTTGCCGGGTTTCTCAATCGTGCGGATATCAAGTCCCAAACTCTGCATTTCTTTGAGCAGAACGTTGAAGGACTCAGGACGTCCGGCTTCAAGGACGTTCTTTCCGTTGACGATGGATTCGTAAATGCGGTTTCTGCCGATGGTATCGTCAGATTTGACCGTCAGCATTTCCTGCAGCGTGTAAGCCGCACCGTAGGCTTCAAGAGCCCAGACTTCCATTTCTCCGAAACGCTGACCTCCGTGCTGGGCTTTACCGCCCAACGGCTGCTGCGTGACCAGAGAGTAGGGTCCGACGGCGCGTGCATGGATCTTGTTGGCAACCAGGTGGTCCAGTTTCAGCATGTAGATCTGACCGACCATCACGCGCTGATCAAAGCGGTCACCGGTACGGCCGTCGTAAACATCGGTCTTACCGTCGTAAATATAACCGCCGTTGCCGTCGGGACGGAAGCCCCAATGATAATTCTTGCCGTTTTCTTCAGCAAATTTCTCATTTGCCTCAGTCATCAGCTGAACGATATCCTCTTCCTGAACACCGTCAAACACCGGCGTTGCAGTCTTGATGCCCAGCATCTTGGCAGCCCAGCCCAGGTGCGTTTCAAGAACCTGTCCGACGTTCATACGGCTCGGCACACCGAGGGGGTTCAACACGATATCCACCGGGGTACCATCTTCAAGGAACGGCATGTCTTCCACAGGAACGATTCGGGAAACGATACCCTTGTTACCGTGGCGTCCTGCCATCTTGTCACCGACCTGGAGTTTGCGCTTGCAGCCGACATAGATCTTGACACGCTTGATGATGCCGCCATCGGCTTCGGGAGAATCCAGATGGTCCATCTGACGGCGGTGCTTCTCTTCGTTCTCCTCAAAGAGAGGAACGAACTGATCAATAATTGCCGCAATGGTGTTTTTGACTTCACAGTCTTCCATGGACCAGCAGTTGTAGTGCTGCGCCAGTTTCTGAACCGCATTCTTATTGATTTTGCGGTTGGCGTTAATGAGCACGACACCTTCACCGCTGGTATCAACGATCCGGTAAGGCAGCTTGGTTGCAACCAGAACATCCGCCAGTTTTTCGGTCAGATCGTCAATGAGCTTGGTGTAAGTTTCACGGTAGTCATTGCGCATCTGTTTTTCCTGATTGCGTTTTTCGGTCTTGGTCATGCTGGCACGGGCAGTGGTATCTTTGACCGCATCAACGCGGATATCCATAACGATACCGCCCTTGCCGCTGGAAACTGTCAGACTGGAATCTTTGACATCAGCTGCTTTTTCACCGAAGATGGCACGGAGCAGACGTTCTTCAGGAGCAAGTTCCGTTTCGCTCTTGGGCGTGATCTTACCGACGAGGATATCTCCGGGACGGACTTCAGCACCTTCAAAAACGATACCGCGGCTGTCCAGATTGCGCAGAGCATCTTCACTCACGTTCGGAATATCACGGGTGATTTCTTCGGGACCGAGTTTGGTATCGCGGCTGGTGATTTCAAATTCATCAACGTGGATACTGGTGTAAACGTCTTCTTTGACAAGACGTTCACTGACGATAATAGCGTCCTCAAAGTTGTATCCGCACCAGGGCATGAACGCAACCAGCACGTTGCGGCCCAGAGCCAATTCACCGCCCTGAGTGGCGGCACCGTCGGCTAGCAGAGTGCCTTTTTCAACAGCATCGCCGCGGCGGACCACCGGACGCTGGTTGATACAGGTACCCGCATTGCTGCGCAGATATTTATACAGATGATATTCCTGTTTGATCGTTGAGGGCAGCGTACCGTCGGGAGTGACAACAATGTGATTGCTGCTGACTTCGGCAACAATACCTTTTTCACGGGCGATCACAACTGCACGGGAGTCGCGGGCGATTCGCTCTTCAAGACCGGTTCCGACATAGGGAGATTCCGGATTCATCAGAGAAACACCCTGACGCTGCATGTTTGATCCCATCAAAGCACGGTTGGCGTCGTCGTGTTCAAGGAACGGAATGATACCGGCAGCGGCACTGACCAGCTGTTTCGGAGAAACGTCCATGTACTGAACCGTTTCGCGGGGATGCTCACCGGATTCACCCATGTAACGGCACATGATCATCGGACGGACAAAGCGGTTTTCTTCATCCAGAAGAGCGTTTGCCTGAGCAATAACGAACTTTTCTTCTTTATCAGCGGTCAGGTAATCGATTGTATCAGAAACTCGTCCGTCAATCACGCGGCGGTAGGGCGTCTCAATGAAACCGTACTCGTTGATGATAGCATAAAGTGACATGGAGCTGATAAGACCGATATTCGGACCTTCAGGCGTTTCAATCGGGCAGATACGTCCGTAGTGGCTGGGGTGAACGTCGCGGACTTCAAATCCGGCACGGTCACGGCTCAAACCGCCGGGACCCAGTGCGGAAATACGGCGCTTGTTGGTCAATTCACTCAGCGGGTTGGTCTGATCCATGAACTGAGAGAGCTGACTGCGGGCGAAGAAATCGCGGATCACACCGGCAAATGCCTTGGGATTGATCAGCTTCTGCGGTGTCACATTGGCATCGTCATAGGTCATGTGTTCGCGAATCATACGCTCGGTACGGAGCAGACCGACGCGGCACTGATTCTGCAGCAGTTCGCCGACAGTACGGACACGGCGGGCACCCAGGTGGTCAATGTCGTCAACAGGACTGTTGTTGAGACGCATTTTAATAAGCATCTTGGTTGCAGCCATGAGATCCTTGGGATCAAGCACACGCAGATCCGGCGGAAGACCGACACCCAGACGTTCATTGAGTTTGTAACGACCCACAGCACCCAGGTCATAACGGCGGCTGTCAAAGAACAGACGCTTGATGAGCAGACGGGCGTTGTTGATGTTCGGGGGATCTCCGGGACGCATGCGGCGGTAGATTTCTTTGAGAGCGCTTTCTTCGTCGCGGGCGGGATCTTTACGCAAGCTGGCAAACAGATAGTCGTCGCCGTCGGCAACATAAGCCAGTTCAACTTCTTCAATACCATTTTCCTGAAGAATATTCAGAACATGCTCGTCCAGCTTTGCAAATTCGTCGATAAGGACTTCATCACGTTCATTGGTAATATCGTCAATGGTATAGAATTTGGTCAGATCTTTCTGCTTGAGCAGATAGCTGAGCGTAAACTTCTTGACTTCGTAAACTTCGCTCAGGATATCCTTGTTGGTGGGATAACCGATGGTGCGGAGGAAAGTCGTAATGTAGAATTTACGGCGGCGGCGGCGGCGGTCAAGGTAAATCAGGATGCAGTCATTGGTGTCAAACTGGACATCCATCCAGCTGCCGCGATCGGGAATGATCCGGTAGCTGTAAAGCGTACGGCCGGAGGTGTGACGGGTCTTCTCAAAACAGATACCGGGACTGCGGTGGACCTGGCTGATGATGACACGTTCAGCACCGTTGATGATAAAAGTACCGCTGTCGGTCATGATCGGAATATCGCCCATGTAGACACGTTCAGCAGTTTCAGTTCCCTTGACCTTGAGCAGGAAATTGACGTAAAGCGGCGCACCATAAACTTTACCGTCTTTGATGCAGTCGATCACGTTGTTGGTCTGCTGGTCAATGGCACCGACCTCGTAAGAAACGAATTCCAGAGACATGTTCTTGTCGAAACTTTCAATGGGGAAAATTTCCATGAAAACTTCCTGAAGTCCCTGGCGTTTGCGATCCTCCGGACGGACATCCTTCTGGAGGAAATTGGCATAGGAGTCGAGCTGAAGACCGATCAGATCCGGAATATCCAGAACGTCACGGAGTTTGCCGAAATTCTTTCGAGTTGACATTACCTTGCTCCTGTTTGTTGATGAAAATTGAAAATTTTTATAAAATAAAACACAAAAAAATGACCGGACAGGGGTAAAATCCCCTCCCCTTTACACGAAACAACCGACCCTCCGCTGAAAAAGCAGAGCATCGGATGAAAACTGCCGGGAAAAGCATCTGTTTTGATCAGAAACAAACGCCGTTTCAACCGGACACACTATATTTTACATCAACGGCAAAAAACCACACCGTCAATGAGAAAATCTATTTCAATGTTTTTTGGTCAGTCACCGGCAAAAAACCACACCGGGCAAACCTGTTTTACGGGTCGGCAGACCTCTTTTTTTAATTCAAGCAGTAAATACGAAACTGCGGCAAAGGGTGGAAAATCCACCCTCTGCCGTCAAGAAAAGACAAATCAAATTACTTGATTTCGACTTTGGCACCGGCCTTTTCGAGCTGTTCTTTAATTTTGTCAGCTTCGTCTTTGGCAATGCCTTCTTTGAGAGCCTTGGGAGCGCCTTCGACCAGGTCTTTGGCTTCCTTGAGGCCGAGTCCGGTGATAGCACGGACTTCCTTGATGACGCCGATCTTGTTGTCGCCGAAGCTGGCGAGGATCACGTCAAATTCAGTTTTTTCTTCAGCAGGAGCAGCTGCGGCAGCTGCGGGAGCAGCGGCGGCAACGGCGACCGGAGCAGCAGCGCTGACACCGAGTTCTTCTTCCAACATTTTGACCAGTTCAGAGAGTTCCAGAACGGTCGAATTCTTGATATAGGAAACAATGTCTTCCTTAGTGATATCCATCTTGATACTTCCTTATATTCAGTTTGCGTTTTGAACTTTGTCTTTATAAGCGTTAATCACGTTAACGATCGTTGCCACCTTGGCATTAAGAACTGTAACCAGATTGCGGGCAGGAGCCTGCATGACACCAAGCAACATAGCCTGGAGAACCGGTTTGGCCGGCAGATCAGCGAGAGCTGCAACATCAGCGGCACAAAGGACTTTGCTATCGAGATAACCGCCCTTGGCTTTGACCGCATCGTTTTTCTTGCCGAATTCGTTAATGATCTTGGCAACTGCGCTGCAATCTCCTTTACCGTAAACGATTGCTGTGCTCTGAGTCAGATCAACAGAATCCAGTCCGGTAATGGACATAGCTTCGGCAGCCTTTTTGATCAGGGAATTTTTCTGAACCGTGCAACGGGCGCTTGCAGCAGCCAGCTGATCACGGAAAGCAGACAAATCCTGAACCTTAATACCTGCATAGGTGACGAAATAACAATAGTCAGAATCACTGATCATGTCAGTGATGGACTGAACCATATACTTCTTTTCGTTTCTCATTTCGCCGCCCTCGCAAGTTCTTTGACATTGATCTTCACGCCGGGAGTCATCGTTCCGGAGATCGTGCAGGAAATAATGTACACGCCTTTGGATGAAGCCGGTTTTGCTTTCTGAACTGCATCGACGATCGCGTCAAAGTTTTCTCTGAGAGCATCTGCTTCAAACGACAACTTACCAAACGGAATGTGCAAACATGCACCACGGTCCGCACGGAATTCCGCACGACCGGCTTTCGCCTCGCGGACAGCCGCTCCAACCTGATCGGTAACGGTACCGGTCTTGGGGTTCGGCATCAAACCACGGGGTCCCAACTGACGTCCCAGGGGACGAACCATACGCATCGCATCGGGGGTGGAAATCAGAATATCAAAATCAAGTTTACCTTCTTTGATAGTCTGAACCAGGTCGTCAAAACCGACAATATCGGCTCCGGCAGCCTTGGCCTCTTCTGCTGCTGCACCTTCTGCAACAACCGCCACACGAACCGATTTACCGGTTCCGCGGGGCAATGCGACAGCGCCACGGACAGTCTGATCAGATTTACGCGGATCAATTCCGAGTTTAATCGAAACTTCGGCAGTCTGATCGAACTTGACACCCGGCAGCTTCTTCAGGATTGCGATAGCCTCGTCAACAGTGTGACGGGCAAGAGTATCGCCAACAACCTCAAGTTGCTGCTTGTAAAGTTTACTCCTACGCATCGACCACCTCGATTCCCATGCTGCGCGCGGTTCCTTCAATGATTCGCATCGCCGCTTCTTCGCTACGGGCGTTGATATCTTCCTTCTTGATCTGAATGATTTCACGAATCTGATCTCTGGTGATCTTTCCGGCCTTTTCAGTACCGGGTTTGTGAGCACCGGACGCCAGACCGGCAGCCTTCTTGATGAGGACTGCAGCCGGGGGCGACTTACAGATAAACGTGAAAGAACGATCCTGATAGACCGTGATCACGACAGGAATCACCATTCCGCTCTGAGCTTGAGTGGCGGCATTGAACTGCTTACAGAACTCCATAATGTTACAGCCGGCCGCACCAAGTGCGGGACCGATCGGGGGAGCCGGATTGGCCGCTCCAGCCGGAATCTGCAACCGGATCAAGCCTGTAACCTTCTTTGCCATAGAATTTTAATTCCTTACTTTTGATCCCCGCGTGGTCCGAACCGGCAGGTATTCCGCCACGCTGAGTATCACCATTTGTTTTAAGTTTTGAATCCTGACGCAACTCTGATCGTCAAGCGAATTTCCGCTTTTGATCACGACAGAGGTTCAACCTGCCAAAACCCTAATTCAACAGGAGTCCAGTTGCCGAACACATGAACAGAGACGGTCAAGCGACCGCGTTCCTGGTCAACTTCCTGAACCTGTCCTTCAAGTCCTTCAAACGGTCCTTCTTTGATATGGACATTGTCACCGACTTCGTAAATACATTTTTCACGGGTGACTTCGACCGGGTTGATCATACGTTTGAGATCAGCAACTTCCATCGGGCTGAGCGCCGCAGGACGGTTGCCGCCGCCGGGGAATCCGAGAACACCCTGGATTCCGCGGATAAAATACCAAACTTTTTCATCAACTTCGCCGAACTCGTTATAAAGGTCCATGCGGACAAAAACATAACCGGGATAAACTTTCCGGGTAATATCAACTTTACGGTCATGACGATATTCGCTGACCTTTTCCGTCGGAACGAAGGCTTCATAAACAGGAATTTCATCGCCCAAACGGATCTGACGCAAAATGCTGTCACGAACCTTATTCTCATTGCTGGTCAAAGTCTGGATCACATACCAGCTGCCGCGATCATCCTGCTGCGGCTGCTCCTGTGCAAGAACCTCATCCATGATATGCCTCAAGCCTTCTAAATTACAGATTTCCGACTGTTACCAGGCGAATCAAACGCATGGCAACTTCATCAACCGCCGCTACAAAACAGGCCAGAACCGACATTGCAACAACAACAAGGATTGTCGATTCAAGCAACTGCTGGCGATTCGGCCAGGTGCAGCGACCCATCTCAGCAACAGTATCAGAAATGAAACGACGGATTTTCTCCATTACAGATAAGTTTTCCGCACTGCCTGCACTTTTTTTCATGATCAATATCCTGTATGTTAACGACGTGTTTTTAAACAAAATGGCAGGGAAGGTGAGGCTCGAACTCACGACCTGCGGTTTTGGAGACCACCACTCTAGCCAACTGAGCTACTTCCCTGTTTATAAACTTCAACTTGCGCCGTCATCGCCGGTCTTAAATCAAGGACCGGCAACAACGACTGTTCAACGCACCCGATTAACGGGTCTCCTTGTGGAGAGTATGCTTGCGATCAAACTTGCAATATTTCATCTTCTCCAAGCGTTCAGGAGTATTGCGTTTCTCCTTCTTGGTCGTATAATTACGACGCTTGCACTCTGTGCATTCCAAAATAACCAATTCGCGTGCCATGGCCGTAAACTCTTTTCTTGGTTTTGTCGCAGCACCCGAACCGGATACCGCCAAGGTTCATTATAAGATATCATCCCGAATCGTCTGTTCGGCGATTCGGGATAACTTCTTCAGGACTTAATCCTTACTCGATAACTTCGGAAACACGTCCGGAAGCAACGGTACGACCGCCTTCACGGATAGCGAAACGAAGACCTTTATCCATAGCAACCGGAGCGATCAGCTCGACAGTGATGGAGGTGTTGTCACCAGGCATGACCATTTCGACGCCATCGGCCAGGTTGATGGTACCGGTGATGTCAGTGGTACGGAAGTAGAACTGGGGACGATAGTTGTTGAAGAACGGGGTGTGACGTCCACCTTCCTCTTTGCTCAGAACGTAGATTTCGCCCTTGAACTTGGAGTGCGGGGTAACACTGCCCGGCTTGGCCAGAACCTGTCCGCGCTGGACATCTTCTTTCTTGGTGCCGCGGAGCAAGCAACCGACGTTATCACCGGCGAGACCTTCGTTCAGGGTCTTGCGGAACATTTCAACACCGGTAACGGTGGTCTTGGTGGTTTCTTTGATACCGACGATTTCAACTTCGTCACCGACGTGAACAACGCCGCTTTCAATACGTCCGGTAACAACGGTACCACGACCTTCAATGGAGAAGACGTCTTCAACCGGCATCAGGAACGGGAGATCAACATCACGTTCGGGTTCGGGAATGAAGGAGTCAACAGCATCCATCAGTTCGAAGATGCAAGCGGTAGCTTCGTTGGCGGCATCGCCTTCGCACTCAACAGCCTTCAGAGCGGAACCACGGATGATCGGGGTGTCATCGCCGGGGAAGTCATACTTGCTGAGCAGTTCGCGGATTTCCATTTCGACGAGGTCGAGCAGTTCAGCGTCATCGACCATATCGCATTTGTTCATAAAAACGACGATAGCGGGCACACCGACCTGACGGGCCAGCAGAACGTGTTCATAAGTCTGAGCCATCGGACCATCAGTGGCAGCGATAACGAGGATCGCACCGTCCATCTGAGCAGCACCGGTGATCATGTTCTTAACATAGTCGGCGTGACCGGGGCAGTCAACGTGAGCATAGTGACGTTTTTCAGTCTGGTATTCAACGTGAGAGGTGTTGATGGTGATTCCACGCTCTTTTTCTTCGGGAGCGTTATCAATTTCGTCATACTTCTTGCTTTCGCCGCCGAACTTCTTGGTCAAAGTCATGGTGATGGCAGCGGTCAAAGTGGTTTTGCCGTGGTCAACGTGACCAATGGTACCGACGTTAACGTGCGGCTTCGTTCTTTCGAAAACTTCCTTAGCCATTTGTTTTCCTCCAGATTTCTCTATTTGGGGTTAACTGTTGTTTTTTATTTACGAATTATTGGAAACTAATATCTATATTAAAAATGGAGCCTACATCCGGACTTGAACCGGAGACCTCATCCTTACCAAGGATGTGCTCTACCGACTGAGCTATGTAGGCAACTTTTTCCATAAAAGGAACTCAAAAAAAATGGTACTCGAGGGGGGACTTGAACCCCCAAGGATTACTCCATATGGACCTCAACCATACGCGTCTGCCAGTTCCGCCACCCGAGCACTAACATATTCCAATCAACTTCGTCCACCATTAAGTTAGGCGAACTATGTACCTAATATAGCTCCCGTTTATCAACAATGCAAATCGTTTTTTCGTTTTTTTTCGTTTTTTTTCGCATTTTATACCATTTTTTTCAAATTTTCCTCAAGAAGACGTTCCGGAAGCAAACTCCAACGTGGTTCCTGCCGGATATTGGCAACAGCCATTTCAAGCGCTCTTCTGCTGCCGATAAGCACAAGAAGTTTCCGCGCACGGGTCATTGCCGTATAAAGAAGGTTGCGCTGAAGCATAACATAATGCTGATCCATAAGCGGAACGATCACTGCCGGAAACTCGCTCCCCTGGGATTTGTGGATCGTGACAGCATAAGCAGGAGACAGCTGGTCCAGATCTTCCGGCGTATATTCAATGAAACGCTCCCCGTCAAATTTCACGCTCAAATGCCGCTTTTCGGAATCGGTATGAACGATTCTCCCGAAATCCCCGTTGAAAACCAGTTTATCATAATTATTGGCAATCTGCATGACTTTATCCCCTTTGCGGAAAACACGCTCACCGTATTTCACCGGCTCTGAGGACTCCGTATTCAGACATTGTCCGAGTACAAGATTAAGATTCTCAGTACCGCAGATACCGCGGTTCATCGGCGCCAGTACCTGAACTTCATCCACGGCGTTGAAACCGAAACGCGCCGGGATCCGTTCTGAAACCATGCGGCAGATCATATCGACCGCCTTTTCAGGATTGGGCTGTTCTATCCAATAGAAGTCTGTTTCCTCCTGTCCCGCTGCCGTCTGCGGCATGCCGCCCCGGTTGACACGATGCGCATTGGCAATAATCAGACTGCCCGCCGCCTGACGGAACACCTGTGTCAGATGCGACACCGGAAAAAGGTTACAGCCGATCAGATCCGTCAGCACCCTGCCCGGTCCGACGGAGGGCAGCTGATCGGCATCTCCGACAAGAACCACGCTCGTTCCGGGGGATACCGCATCAAAAAGGGCATCGGCGATCACGATATCCAGCATGGAACACTCGTCCACAATGAGCAAATCACACTCCAGAGGATTGGTGCTGCAGAAGCCGAACTGATTGGTTCCGGGGTCATACATCAGCAAGCGGTGGATGGTTTTTGCCGTACAGCCGGTGGCTTCGCTCATTCTCTTGGCGGCACGTCCTGTGGGAGCAGCAAGCATGAGTTTAAGTCCCGCTTTCAGCGCGCGGGCAACGAGTTCCCCGACAACGGTGGTCTTTCCCACACCGGGACCGCCGGTGATGATCGTTACGGGCGAAGTTCTGACAGCGGCAACGGCTGATGCCTGCTCATCAGACATCTTTTTATTCAGGAGATTTTCACTCAAACTTTTACCTGAAAAACGTTTTTCACGCTGAAGTTTGAGCAGTTTCTGCGCCAGATGGCTTTCAGATTGCAATAAACGCGGAGAATAAATCATTCCCTTATCAAGACGGAGTATTCTGCGGGCAATCGCCGCTTCAACACCCCTTGCCGCCTCTGCCTGAGAACGTCCCGTCAATTCAGCGGTTTTCAATTCAAGTTCACCGCGTTCAGCGCAAACATGTCCCGAAGAAATAAAATTGTTGATACAGAAAACCGCCGCAGCAGTCAGGCGTTCCGTGGAATCCTCGGCAAAACCCAGGTTGCGCGCGATGGCATCGGCCTTGAGAAATCCGATACCCGCAACATCCTCCGCCAGACGGTAGGGATTTTTTTTGACGATTTCCGCCGCCCCTCCCCCGTAAACAGCCAGCATTTTGCTGCAGTACGCAGGACTTATCCCCAGTCCCTGGAGAAAAATCATACTTTCACGCCGTCCGGCACTTTCTTTCCAGATACGTCCGATCTCTTCGGCTTTTTTTGCACCGATACGGGGAATCTCGCAAATCCTGCGGGGGAAATTCTGGAGAATATTGATGGTATCTTTTCCGAAATGATCGACGATCTTTGCCGCTGTACGGCTGCCGATTCCCGGCACGGAGGCGGCAAGAAAGCGTTTGATGCCCTCGGTGGTCAACTCCTGCTGAACACAGACCGTTTCTACTCTGAACTCCTCTCCGAAGTCCCGATGGCTCTCAAACCTGCCGTAAAGTTCAACATTCTGCCCGGGCTGAAGTCCGGCAAGAGTGCCGCATGCCTGCACACGGTTCCCCTCAGGCGTCTGAAGTTTGATGACCCCGAAACCGCTGTCGGCATTTTCATACACAATGCGTTTTATCTCTCCGGCAATACGGAAATTGTTTTTTTCTTCAGCTTCCGGCATAGGTACTGTATATTATATACAAAAGAAAACTTACTTTTTGGCAAATTTCTCTTTAAGGCGCAGTTTGGCAGCCTTGAGATTGTCAAAATCAACAGTTCTTGCTTTATAATAGTGGTCAAGCGGATAGCAGCCGGAAACAATACCGTGACGGGGCGCGGTGGTGCAATCGCCGAAAGTACGGCAGATTTTGCGCGTTTCAAGCGGTTTGCCGGCAAGGGAATCGGCGCAGACATCAGGATAAGAAAGCACCAGACGTCCGTATCCGACAATATCCGCCATATTTTTGCGGATGACCTGCTGGGCAACGGGAATTAAATATTCCTGCAGACAGCTGTATCCGGAGCCGATAAAAATCATATCGCTTCCGGCAAAATGTTTTTTGACAGCGGCAACAGCATTGATCTGGCGCGCCGCACCGATAACGGGATCTTCAGGCGGCAGATATCCGTCGGAAACAGGATAATATGCCGGACGCTGGAAGTGCGGATTGTAATAGGGACTGCAGACAGTCGTACAGACAAGATTGATTCCCATATCATGCACCATCTCAAGGAACTTGAGAGGTTCGGTCAAATCGTAACCCAATCCCGTACCGTCGCCGCCGAAAGCATACTTGTAGTTGCCGACACGGACATTTCCGCGCTCCATGGGGATACCCACACGGTCCGGACCCGGCTCAAAGGGCAGACAGTCAAAGAGCGACAATCTTGTGGCAATGGTCAATCCCGGCGCCGCTTTGCGGATGGTTTCAACAACTTCACGGAAAAAGCGGGTGCGGTTTTCAAAACTGCCGCCATACGGACCGGGACGGGTGAAGGCACTCAGAAATTCGTGTCCCAGATAGCCGTGCGCCATTTTAACGTCAACAAAATCAAATCCGGCTTTCTGAGCCAGCTGTGCCGCTTTGCCGAAAGCGTTCACGATATTTTTGATTTCAGCATCGCTGACGACATTCTTTTCAGTACAGTGGAAACGTTCATCCAGCAGCGGATGGGAATAGGCGGTCACGGATTCAAGTTTGGCATCATCGTTGGGGTGGCTGTAACGTCCGGAGTGGGTCAACTGAAGTCCGACGATAAAATCTTCGCAGGTGCCGAACTTTTCTTTGTGCGCCGCCATCATCTCTTCACGAAGAGCCTTGATCGCCGGAAGAGTCTTTTCTGTAATCATGAACTGACGGGTGTTGCTTTTGCCCGTCTGCATGACGGCACAGGCTTCACAGCCGAAAAGCAGTTTCGCTCCGCCGGTGGCGAAATTCATCCAGCGGCGGCGGGTAAGTTCGCTCGGCGCTCCGTCGGGAAGGCAATCCCAACCCTCCATGGGAAGAACGCACCAGCGGTTGCCGATGGTTCTGCCATTCCACTCAAGACTCTGCGCCAGAGGGGATTCAGAAGCGGGAAGAATGGAATCATCCACATCAAGTTTGATTCCCAGAGTTTCAATATGTTTGCGGAAATCCGCAGCGGTTTTAAATGAGGCTATACGGGGATAATCAGCCATGATCATATTCTCCTGAAATTATTTCTGATAAACTTCTTTACTGCGAAACTCTGCCCAGACGGTCTCAAACCAGCCGTCTTCTGACGGGATCGGACGGCAGGGAACAAAGCAGTGTTCAAACTCTCTGCCGTTGAACTGCGTTTCCAGAACTTTCTGACGGAAAGAGGTATCCTCGGGAATGATTTTTTCATTCTCATCCAGCACCGCCGCCGAACCGCGGCTGCCGACGCCGCTTTTGACCTGGAACAAAATCGCAGATAAATATGCCCAATGGGCAAATGCCAGCTGATAAGTGGTCAATCCGTTCTGTCCGGCAGAAGCGGGATAGCCCTCTTTTTCGATGGCACGGACTAACTTTTTCGCGGCTCTGACCTCTTTTTCAAGACGGCTCTCACTGCGGAGATGTCCTGCCGTCAAAGTCATGCGCTCCTGAAGAGCTTTGCGGTCGGCAAGAAAACTGCGGCTGCCGGAAAGAAGCTGTTTCAATGTTTTGATGATATTTTTTGCCTCTTTTTCTGCGGCTTCAACATTGAGGGATTCTTTTCTGCCGCTTCGGGCGATAAACTCCGCCGCGCGGAATGCGCCGACCTGTCCGGCATTGAGCGCCGAACCGCCCGGACGTGCCACGCCGTGGGAGCCGTTGACTTCACCGATTGGGAACAAATTGCGGATATTGGTCGATTCATACCAGATATCTCCGGCAAGCCCCCCGTTGTTGTGCTGGGAGCAGACCGCAATTTCCAACGGCTCCCTTGCCAAATCGATATTGTGGTCGCGGTAAAGGGAAATCGCGCCCGGATTCATCTTTTCAAGACGTTCCAGCGGCGTACCGAACAAAGCGCCGGAGCGTTCAAGATAATCTTTTGCCTCAGCTGACAGAGCATCAAAATCAAGGTTCTGCGGATTGGAACGGAAGTCAAGAAAAACCCGCCTACCCTTTTCTGAAGTTTCCTTATGAACAAGCAGATCCACGATGGAAGACCCTTCCGGCACTTTGCGGACGTCAAAGGGCCACTGATAGCCTTTCAGAAAAACCATAGAGTTGAGTCTGCCGTCATCATTGAAATAATCACGCAGAAATTCCCTTTCATCGGAGCCATCCTGTTCTGTTGAGATAAAACGGGGCAGAACCTGCATATAGGTTCCTGAAACATTCCAGCGGAACTTGATGGAGGCAAGTCCGAACTGGGATTCCGGCAGATTCTGCGCTTTTGCGCCTTTGGCAAGCGCAAGACCGATGGCGCCGGTATGTCCGCAAGGGTACACGCTCTGCGCATAAAGTCCGCCGGGACCGCCGACGGCAAAAACGGTGTTTTCAGCAAGAACCGTTTCAAACTTCTTTTTATCGTTATCAAAAATCACAGCTCCGCAGGCACGGTTGCGCAACACGATCAATTCAGCAGCAGTCTTCTTTTCCCAGACGGTGATACCCGCCGCTTTGACTGCGCGGATAAGTGCCAGACACATCTCTTTGGAGGTATAGGGTCCGCAGCTTGTCGCGCGGCGTTTGGGATCATGGTCGGTTTTGTATCCGATATACTGCCCCAGATGGTCGCTCGGGAAAGGAACGCCGAGGTTGACCAGATTCATAAAACAGCGCACAGAAAGCGCCGCTTCAACCAATGCCACGTCTCCGTGACAGGAGCCGTTGTCGAAGTAACTTGCCGCAAGCAGTTCAGGTGCATCGGGTTCGGAACCGTAAATACCCAGTTTGTAATAAGTCTGCTTATCGCTTCCGGTATTGATGGAGGTTCCGCGTTTGAGTCCCTCTGAAACCAGAAGAATATTTTTCACGCCTTCGCAATGCAAACGGTATGCCGCCGCCAATCCGGAGGCGCCGGAACCGATCACAAGCGTATGAACTTTTTTGACTGCCATGTTCAGAGCCTTTCGATATCCATGCCGCCGCCGATATTGATGACTTGTCCGGTGGAGTAACCCAAGTCTCCGCGCAGAAGCATGGCGACTGCTTTGGCAATATCTTCGGGATAGCCCCAGCGGGGCTGTAAGGTTAAGCCCCCGGCAATGAGTTTGTCGTATTTTTCTTTGACGACACTGGTCATATCGGTTGCAATCACACCGGGACGGATCTCGTAAACATTGACTCCGAACTCCGCCATTTTAACGGCAAAAAGTTTGGTCGCCATACCCAGAGCCGCTTTACTCATGCAGTATTCTCCTCTACTGATACTTGCGACCGTCGCAGAACAGCTGCCGATATTGACGATCACTCCGGATTTGCGTTCAGCAAAGTAACGTCCGACCGTCTGGGTGAGGAAAAATGTACCTTTGAGATTGACTCCCATGACAAAATCAAAACTTTCTTCAGTCATTTCAAGGATATCCGCACGGACTTTGGGCGCAACGCCGGCGTTGTTGACAAGGGCATCGAGAGTTCCGAAATCGGCGATCACATCTTTGAAAAGTTTTTCGCGGTCCTCTCTGCTTGAAACATCCGCCTTATAGCAGCGGGCGGAAATACCGTAAGTTTCTTCAAGTCTTTTGCAGAGAGAAGCACCCTCTTCCCCGGGATTGCGGGCGCACACTGCAACATTCCAATTCTCAGAAGCCAATTTTTCAACGATTCCCGCACCGATTCCCCGGCTGGAGCCGGTCACCAAAGCTGTCTTTGCCATAAATATTTCCCTTTATATTATTATGTACAACACAAATTCAGGGAAAAATATACATTCATTGAACAGAAATATCAAGTTTTTCTGCACAAAAGACAAAATTATTTCTCAAAATTAAGCGGATACCGTTTTTTTCTCTTGACAAATTTCAGGGGAAAAGATATATTAACAACTGTAACGTTTCAGTATCCTTTTTTAAATTACAAGGCTTTTTATGACTTTATCGGATATCGCCAAAAAGTTTAAAATCGCGCGGACAACGGTTTCTGTCTGCCTGAGCGGACAGGAAGAAAAATACAAAATCCGCCGTGAACTGGCAGAAGAAATCCGCGCTTACGCAAGAGAACACGGCTATGTTCCCAACCGTGCCGCCTCACGTCTGCGGAGCAAGGGAAATTCACCGCTGGGAATCGTTTTCACCTACGAAAACGGCATGGCAAAGTTTTTGAAGTCCATCCGCAGAATCATAGAATACCTCACAAAGAAAAACAGGGAATATCTGTTGATGGGTATGGAAAAAAGTCATATAGGCGCCACCATGACCACGTTGCGGAGCATGGGGGTTGAAGATGTGATCGTTCTCGGAAAAGTACGAGAGCCCCAACCGACCGATCCGGATGACGTTCTGAACAGAAAATTTCATGCCGACTGGAAAATCGCATGGAAACTGCTGGAGGACGGCATGAAACTTCATATCGCGGATTACGACTTTCCACTGCCGCCCGACTGCGCGCATAAAAATATCTTCCGTGCCGGTCACGATCGCCTGAAACTTGTTCAGTACATCCTCGGAAAAATGACGGAGTCCAATCTCAGTCCCATCGCATTCGGACATTGGTTTGAAGCTGAAACACAGCTGATCCCCGCATTGCTCGAAGATGAAAACATGATCCTGCCGCTCTCTTTTGACAGCGACCCCTTTCTGGAGGGATATAATTTGACAGAAAAGGTGCTGGAACTTGTGAAAACAAAAAAACTCCGTTCAGTCTTTATCGGAAATGACTACATCGCCGGCGGCTTAATCAAGGGACTGCTTGAGAAAGGAATCCGTATCCCGGAGGATATCGCCGTCATCGGATTCGGCAATTACGATGCAGCTCCGTATTTTGCAAAATCGCTGACTTCCATCGGTGCTTCAAGCGAAAACACCGCTCTGGAAATGATCAAAGCAATCTGCGGCGACAGGGACCCCTTCCCCGAAAATACAGTAATCAGTTACAGCATTTACGAAAGAGAATCCCTCGTATTCAATAAATCCGTTTGAAAAGCTTGATTTACGAACGGAGAAACTGAAACAACAATCACCTGAAACGTTACAGTTAAAAAAAATAATCGGAGAAAACAGGAATGTCCCACAGATACACTGATGAAGAAGCAAGAGTTCTCTGGAATGATAAATTCACTTTTTTCTGGTACAATGAAAAAGAGATTTTTCACTGGTCTCAGGAGGATTTTGACCGTCAGGCGCAAAAAATGCGCTCTTCAGGCATCACCCGGGCGATGACGTTCAGTGTCACACATTTCCGCTGGTCATATCTGCCGTGGAAAAAACAGATATTGGCGGCTCTGCAGAAGTTGTGTACAGCCTGTCACAAAGCCGGGATCAAAGTTATTGAACATCACAGCAGCCATTTGAGTTACCATCCTGAAAATGAAAAACAATGGGAAAATTTACGCAATTATTTTCAGCTGCACGAAAGCACTTTTGAGGGTTTTGGTGACATAAAAAAAGCCCTATATGCCGACCCTATGGTGGACGGGGTTCCGTTTTCATCTCTGTTTCAGATCGACGGCAGAACCGGCAAACCCGCTGATACCGACTATATGGGACATGCCCTCTGCTTCAACAATCCGCACTACCGCAAGGCCTATTTCGCCTATCTTGCCGAAGTGGCGGCAACCGGAGTTGACGCCATTCTCGCCGACGATGTCCAGTATTTCGGAGACGGCAACGCCTGTACCTGTCCATACTGCCGGGAGCTTTTCAAAGCTGAAACCGGAATCAAACTGCCGCCGCCTGAAAAATGGCATGAGTTTGCCGATCACTATGAACTGCCGGAGTTTATTGCGTGGCGCCGCTTCCGTTCCCGTTCCACGCAGCGTTTCCAGCAGGACTTGACAGAACTTTATATATCTTTGGGTATTTCTCCACGGCGGACCAATTACCGTTCAACGCTGCTGGGACATGACACTACGGCAAACACGTTCACAAACTCCCTGGACTGCTGGGAACATATCTTTCAGGAAAATATGTTCTCAGGAGTCATCAAACTGAACTGGCCGCTGTGGGCGTGTGAAGCAGCTTTGCAATACTCTTTCGGACGGAGAAAAAATGCGCCGTCGATGTCATTATTTTATCCGACCCGCCGGGATCAGTATTATTTCGCCTGGGCTCTATCCGAATCATGGGGACAGTTGCCGTTCCTCTGTCCTGAGGGAGCCAATCTTCTTGAGGAAGACAGCCGATTCAATAAATTTGAAACGGAACACGCCGATCTTTACCGGCAGGGAGAAAAAATTTCTGATGCGGCTTTCCTGATGTCAAGAGAAAATCTTGATTATACCGCAGACAGTTACTCAAACACCTCCAATCCTCTGCGCGCGCTGATGCAGGGAGCGTATTTTTCAGGTATCGGTTTTGATATGGTCAGCGAAGACGAGGATCTTGAAGCATTCTGCAAGCATAAAATCATCTTCTGCTGCGGTATCCGCCGGGTCCTGCCGGAACTGCTTGAGAAACTCAATGCTTTTGCGGATAACGGCGGCAAGATCGTGATCGTCAGGGATTTTGCCGTCTTTGATCCGCCGCCGGGAGCTGAAAAATTTCTGTCACGAAAAGATATCGTCAGGATCGATACAATTTCAGGCGACAACATGTATCTGGGAAAAGTCATTCCCCGCATATTCGGCGGCAATACTCAGCAGCCTGCCCGTCCCAATACCATTCCGGCACTGCTGTGTCAGGAGGCAGAACTGCTCCGTTCCCTGCTTCCGGAAAAGCCGTTCATCGCCAAAAAGCCGGAGCATCATCTGATCACAGCATTTAAAACGCAACGCAAAGAAAATACGGTCGTCCTGCACATTTTGAACATAAAAGGCATTCTGCCGGTGCAGGATACACTTGTTTCTCACGATGATATCATTGAACCGTTTGCTCCGGGAGCGGTCAAAAATCCTCATCCGCTTGTTATTGTTTTGAACAGAGGCAATTTCTCTGCCGGAAAAATTTATTCACCCGAATTTGAAGGATATAAAAATGCTCAGATCACAAGGAAAAATCATCAAACAGTCATAACCATTCCTCCGGATACAGCCGCAGGATATATGTCTGTCGAATTATCTTAAAATCAACTTCACAAAAAAGGAGAGAGTATAATGAAAAATAATGCAAAACATTTCACCTTGATCGAACTTTTGGTACTTACTGCACAATATTGCCGTAATCATGTAAAAGTTTTGTATAACCGCTGCGGTTTGCTGTCTTCTGCGGGCGGCGCATTGGTACGGATATGTACGGATAAGTACGGAAAAGTACGGGGGAAAGCGCCGCAGAAACCGGCGATGAGGCAAAAAAATAATAAATATTGCACATCCTTACGCCCGACAGGGCGCACTTCACGCTTGCCGCAGGCAAGCTCTTCACATCTTCACATCTTCACTCAATCAGCGTTCACGCTGATTGAACTGCTGGTCGTTATTGCCATTATTGCCATTCTTGCGGCAATGCTTATGCCGGCACTTCAGCAGGCAAGAGAGAGCGGACGGCAGAGCAGTTGCCTCAACAATATGAAACAGCTTGGTCAGGCTTTTATTCAATACACGATGAATAACGGCGACTGGTGTGTGACAGGGTATCCCAATTTTCACCGGGATAAAAAGCCCTGGTTTGAATTATTTGCCGATGACGGCATGATCACGCAGCAGACAACAAATTGTCCGACAACGCCATATTGGGGCTGGTCCAATTCGAATATCAATTACGGTTTGCCCCACCGCGTATACGGCTATGCCTGGGGAATCAAACTGACTGCTGCACCGCTCAAATATCCCTCAAGAACGATGTGTTTTGCGGAAACTCTTCCAGAGAAACAATGTCTGGAAATTCTGGGTACAGGCAATAGCTGGGCAAGTCTTGTCGTTGAAAGCTGCTCACCGACATCAACGAGTTATCCTGCAGTTTATCCGCATAATAATAAAATCAACACGGTTCAACTGGATGGTCATGTACAGTCACTGTATTTTAACCAGGCCCGTTACCGCTGCCGGACTGCTCCCTGGATATCCAAAGATGGAAAGACCTGGTCGGCATGTGCCAGTCCGTGCATAAAGTAAAATATTCAGGAGTAAACGATATGAAAAATTTTCTGTTTCTTATCTTTTGCGGGTTGTTGAGTTGTCAACTGGCGGCGGGAGAAAAATGGACTCCGATCCGTGACAGCAAACTTTCTTCACTCAAAAATGAGATCAATGTTTCGATCTCCGGTCCCGGCAGGGGTATCACCGCAAGAGTGGGTGTCCGCAAAGCAATGCTTGCTGATATCACCTTTGAAGCAAAGGGAAATATTCCGTTGACCTGTACGATATTTTCCACTTTCGGCGCAACCGACAGCGCCCCGATGTCTTTGACAAATGAGTGGAAAAGTTATAAAATCACCTACTGCTTTTTGAAAACAAGCGTAACTTTTCAGTTTCGCGGACGGCAAAAAGGCAATTTTTCCATCCGCAATTTCAAAATCTCTCCGGCAGAGCTTCCAGCATTTTCCGACAGCGCAGTTCCGGGAACAGAACTTGATCTGACAAGAGGAAAGCATGGCAGGATCGTCAAAATCGACGGCAAACCCGCCCGGAGAGGCGGCAAATATACCCGGTTTCTGCTGGCAGCACCGCCGCAGACAACAAAAATGCTTTACCTTTATCTTGACGTAAAAGCCATCGGCAAAGGCAAACAGAAAATTTCTCTTGTCCGTAATCGCCAGACGGTTGCGGAAACAAGCTGCACCGCTTCAAATCAATGGCAATGGCTCAAACTCGGACCTGTCCCGGCTTATGCGCTTTATCCTGAAGCGGATATCGTTATCGGCGGCAATGCGGTCGATATTGCCATATCCCGTGCGGTCTTTTCAACTGAACCCGATTTGAAGCCGGACAAAAAATTTGCAAAACAAACTTCGACTCCCGGTCTTGCCGCCGGACGGGGAAAAACAGGTGTCAATGCCGGTCCCTTTATCAAAATCAAAGAAAACCGTTTTGCCGATGAACAGAGTTCCGTCAAATTAACTTACGATGAAAAGGTTCTCCGAGCGGAATTTTTCTGTAAAGAGAAAGTTCTTGATCCGGCCGCCAACCGTCTGCACGAATTCAAAACACAGGAAAAGGAACTCACCGCCAATGATTATGTTGTCCTTCTGCTGCTCCGCAAGGGAAAACTGTACGATTTTTTCGTAACCGGCGCAGGGAAACTTGAAAATGCTTCTGCAACCGGTCCGTCTTATTGGCAGACCCGCAAAACGACGTGGAACTCAGGCGCCAAAGTCAAAACCGTCATCGGCAACGGCTTCTGGAAAACGGTCATCGAAATTCCGTGGAAAGCTGTCGGCGGTGTTCCCCGCCAGGGAGAAAAAATCAAATTTCAGGCAGGAAGAAAATCCAACTCAGCCAAAGAATTGAGTGTTCTTTTTCCGACGGCATACGGCTTTCACTGGGCGGCAGACTTCGGAAATCTGTTTTTTACGGACAAAGTACCGGAAACAAAAGCAAAACTGCCGGATTTTCTGCCGGGGAAAAATATTTTTGAGTGCAACGGTGCCGCTTTCAGGGGAAAAATCCATTTTCCCGGCTTTCCGGCGCAATTTATTGCAGGAAAAAATTTTGATCTGAACCATTCCGGTAAATTCACATTTTTCTGGCAGGCGCTTGACCCCCAACAGGGAACTCCGGTCTATAATTCTCCTGTTTATGAACTTGCAACGACCGCAACTCAAATTTACTTTGATAAAGCCGCTGAAATCTCTCTCAACGGCAAAACAGTCAACTCAGGCGCACTGCTCAATGACGGACTCAATCAAATTGAACTTCCCCCGTCTTTCAAAGGACCATTGCTGGTCAACGGTCGCAAGATTATGCCGCCTGACAACAAATTCACCCTGGCGGTCAACGCATCTTTGCTCTGGCCTAACTGGCAGGCTCAGGAACTTGCTGTTACACGCAGCGGACTGCAAATGCTGCTCTTTTCCCCCGTCGGATTCCCCGGCATGACGTTGGATGACTATACCTTGAAATTAAACCTGCCCGCAGGATTCAAATTGGAATGTGCCTCTGGATTCTACGATAATTATAAAATCCAATACACTTCTGACGGAGAAATCCGTTTTCTGAACGAAATCCCATATTCAAAAGTCCTGCCCTCTCATAAATTTGCGGCGGCATTCATCCGTATCCCGAAAAATTTCAAAGGCACATACACACAACTCTCTTTTTCTGCTCAAAGTAAAAAACACAAAGTCATCGAAGTTCCTCAACAAGTGAAAGTCCGGGTACTTCCGGCACTGAATGGTGCTAAAAATCATAACCTGAAAATTTCCATGAGCACCGGCTGGCTGCGGATGCTGACTGACAAAAAATATATTGATACAGTTGTCCGGAATTTGATGAGTGCGGGAGTCAACTGCATGAGTACAGTTCCCAATAAATATATCCCCTACGGATATATGTTCAACTTCAAAAGCTGGAGCTGGACTCTGGCACCTTATACAAAACTGCATCCGGAAGCGGCTTTGACACTTAAAAATGGCAAGAAAGATCCGCTTCTGGTCTGTCCTGAACACATCCGCAAACCTGAGTTTTACGCCTGGCTTGAAACGCAGATCCCGCTCTGGATGAAAAAAGCAGGCAATCCTCCGATCATTGAATGGGATTACGAATACGGTTACAGCACCGGACCATTTTCCTGTTACTGCACCGTCTGCAACAAAAAAAGCGATGTTGTCTCCCGCAATCAGAATATGGCGGACTTTACAAAACTCATCCGCAAAGCGCTCAAAAAACACAACAGCAAAACGCTGTTCTCAATTTACAGCGCCTATCAGAGCGAAAAAAACAAACACGTTTACGGCATCGACTGGCGCATGGTCAAAGATCTGGTGGATTACGCCATTTGCGGATACGGACGTCCGGAAAAAGAATTGCAGGAAACTCTTGCCATTCTGGGAAAAACTCCTTTGATGACCGGTGCGATCGTAACGCCTTATGATGCAACCAGCCGGGCATATCCCCGGCAGCTGACCGCGGCATGGCTGTTGCGCAGGGCAGTGGATTCTACAAAAGGATTCCTGATGTATGAACTCTCTTCAATGGATGGGTATTCTCTTTCTGCCTGCGCAAAAGTTTCTCATATCATGGAAAAATACGAGGACTTCATCCGTTTCGGCAAACGTCTTGCACACTCTGTCCCCGGATGGACAACAACAGATATTCAAGTTATTGAATACAAGAATAAAAAAGTATTGTTTCTGATGAACCAGTCAAACAATACCCGCCGATACAACGGTCAAACGATCCCTGCCGGAAACGTTCTGATCAGTCAACTGTAAAAAACAAATTCTCCCCGCCCTGATAACGGCGGGGATTTTTTTACGGATATGTCAGACTTGAAACGGCATAGAGTCCGTCTTTGAAAAAGCAGACTGTCAAAATCATGTTTTTGTTTTTTGCAGAGCGTTTACGCAGTTCCTCTTCAAGAAGAGGCGCTTTGAATTCGTTGACAAAATATTGTTTGAACGGCAGAGAGAATGTATAGAAATTTTTTCCTTTTTCCCTGCCGTATCCGCGCTGATACCAGCATGAGGAAACTCTGACGGCGAACTCGCCTTTTTTGAGATTTTCAATGTTCTCTTCAAGGCGGAGAACCTGTGCAAATCCATCTTTCCCGCGTTGGAGGACTGCAAAAATCTTTTCCTTGCTCCGCCAGGGAAAACGGCTCGTTTTATCAGAGGTCTCAACCCGGTCGGGAAACGCCTGAAGACGGACGTATCTTCCGCGCATGGGGTCATAGGGGTCGTAAAGACGGACACGGAATTTCATTTCCACAGGTTTTTCCGCCGGAAACTCTATCCTTTTGACCGTGTTCGCCGGATACCACACAATCGCGCAAAGTGTCAGCGTATAGCACAGGAGAAGAAATTTTTTATTGAGTTTCATTTTGTTATTCCTCCCTGTTTCTTCTGTTATAAATCACATTGGCGGCAATAAAACCGATTCCCAGCAGAATAAAGCCGAGTGAACGGTACAACAATCCGATATCCGAATCAAAGAAACGGCAGGCAAGCAGAACAGAAATCATCAGCGCACCGCCGTTAAAGAGCAGTAAGGCGCGTTTGACAAAACCGCGATACAAATATATGACTCCGGCAAGTCCGAAATAAACATTGTAAATCACACACATCACAGGCTTTTTTGTGAAAAACGGAACAAGCGTCAATAAAATAAGGATAACAGGCAGCAGCCGTTCAATAATAAGACGTTTGCGCAGCAGTACGATCAAAATACCGATTCCAACGGCGGAAAAACAGATTGAAAAACTTAATATTTCTTCAGCAGAGCAGGAACGCGATAATCTGAAAACATCTTTGGTACTGCTGCCGACTGCCAGAAAAATGATTTGAATCACAAAGGCGGGAATCAGCCAGGGATTTTTAAAAAATGCCGTTTTCTGACGGTAAAGATCAAATCCGGCAATCAAAAATAATCCCGACAGCGTGATCACGGCAAACAGAGGCGCATATTTTCCGCAGCCGAATCCGAGGGAAACACCGAGGGCAAGGGCAAGATAACGGCTCCAGACGCAAAACGAGGATTTTTCCCGCAAGTGAAAAAAGAGAAAAGGCAGAAAAGCCAGAGTAAGAATACCATTCCACCAGCAGGGCGCGTTCCAGTGATTGACGAAAAAGGAGAAAAACACATAAAGCGTTGCCAATCCGATACTGTTGAAAATATATAATACAGGAACTGCCAGAAGCAGGACAAAAAACATGAATTCATGAAGTTCCCCGTTAAGCTGATAAATCTGCGACAGCATACCGATCAATACGGCAGCTCCGACAGAGGTCAATACGGCGGAACACTCTTTAAAAATCTGTCCCTTTTCACGCAAAAGAGTAAAATATGACACGCCTGCCCCGAGCATAAGAGGAATCGCAGAGATCCCGATACGCAGAAATTTCGGGAACATATCCCAGTTGTGATTAAAAAAGAGAATGATCCCCCCGGCAACCATGACGATACCGATGATGCCGATGACAAGTGAAAAAATTTTCTGAGGAGAGGGGATACCGGAAAGTTTTTCGCGGTAATACTTTTCCATCATCTCCGCCGTTTCCGCCGGAAGGATGCCTTTTTCGCACAGTTCCGGCAACTCAGAGAGAATCCAGTTGATATTGCTTCTTTTTTCCATCTAAAACACCTCCTTAAAGAATAACTCTGAAGGAATATACCGCAGAAAACAATATTTTACAAACAGACACCTGAAAAAACAAAAAAAAAATTACCAAAACCTCTTGACAAACAAGAGAAAACGTGATAATTTCATTCTTGTTGTTATCCTATATGTTTTTACAAAAACAGGAGTGTGAATCATGGCATATCCAATGACTGTCAGCACAGAAGGGAACGCCTCCATTGGGGACAATCGGAATACAGAAATTCAATTCGAATCGTTGAGCGTATCAAGCTCAAATTTTTTATTTTCCGGTTCGGAATGGGCTTTTATTGCAGGCATTTCCGGGCTGACACGCAGCAGTTTTTCTGTCGGATACAATGCTTTTTTCTATCAGGACGAAATCGTTATTGATGCTGAAAAGTGCAATGCTATATCACACGACGATCAAATGTGCTGGGCGGCAACGGCTGCCAACATGCTCTATTACACAAACTGGAACTGGAGTTCCTCTGCAACACCTGTTGAAGATGATTTTTTCTCTATTTTCATTGATTGTTTTCAAAAAGGGGAGGAATTCGGCGGCAAAGCCTATTACGGTATTGACTGGTTTATCACCGGTGATTACGACCCGATGACATGGGATGAATGGGATTACCCTCAGGAAAATACCGGTGGTTATTATGACCATATTTTTTCTTCAAGGGACTACAACATTGCCATCTATCTTCAAAGAGAAGATTTTTCCGTCAACGCATTGAGAGAAGCAAAAGAAAAATTGGAAGACGGCTACGCTGTCGGAGCAAGTTTCGGCTACTACGATGACAAGGGAGAACGCGTCGGAGGACACGCTATCACAGTGTGGGGAATGACTTATGACACGGCGTTCAGCGTTTCAAATCCGAATTACTACACGGGTATCATCGTTTCAGACTCAGATGATGACAAATCCAAGTACAGCGATCCCCAAGCTGCTCCAGATACACTCAAAATCATTTCAATAGAATACGACAGCAGTCGGGAACAATATATTCTTGATCCGGACTATGCCGGAGAAAACAGGATTCTGGAAGAATTGTGTTTTCTCGCACCCAACCCCGGATTTAAGCCCCGCGCATCAGTTACTCACGATTATGCTGTTAAAATTTACCGGAACGGCAGCCTGACTTCCCAAACAAACTCTGCGTTCGGAGAAACACTCTCCAAGTCCGGAAACGATATCATGCGTGTTTCCAACGGCGGCATAGCGAACAGCACCACGGTCAATTCAGGCGGATTCATGTACATCTCAAGCGGTGGCATGGCAAGTAATACAAGAATCAATGCCAAAGGTGAAATACACATCTGCAACGGCGGCATAGCGAACAGCACCACGGTCAATTCAAGCGGATTCATGTACATCTCAAGCGGTGGCATGGCAAGTAATACAAGAATCAATGCCAGAGGTGAAATACGCATCTACAACGGCGGCATAGCGAACAGCACCACGGTCAATACCAGCGGCAGAATGTATATCTCCAGCGGCGGTGTGGCGAACAGTACCACGGTCAATTCCGGCGGCTGGATGTACATCTCCAGCGGCGGTGTGGCGAACAGTACCACGGTCAATTCCGGCGGCGACATGTTCATCTGGAGCGGCGGTGTGGCGAACAGTACCACTGTCAATTCAGGCGGCTACATGTACATCACCAGCGGCGGCACGGCAAACAGCACCACGGTCAATTCCGGTGGCTGGATGTACATCTCCAGCGGCGGTGTGGCGAACAGTACCACGGTCAATTCCGGCGGCAGCATGTACATCACCAGCGGCGGTGTGGCGAATAGGACCACTGTCAATTCCGGCGGCAGCATGTACATCTACAGCGGCGGTGTGGCGAATAGGACCACTGTCAATTCCGGCGGTGGAATGCACATCTTCAGCGGCGGCACGGCAACTGACATTCGGGTATTGAGCGGTGGAAATTTGAATATAATAGTTGCACCGGATACTTACATTCAGGGAACCTCAAATGGTTCTGCTTTTGAGATGAAAGATGCTCAGATTTCAGGATACACCATCAGCGACGGCTACATGGACATCTCCAGCGGCGGCACGGCAAACAGCACCACGGTCAATTCCGGTGGCTGGATGTACATCTCCAGCGGCGGTGTGGCAAACTCAACGACGCTAAAAGGTTTCATTTACTCCTCAGGAAACACATTTCATTACGTCCGTGGCTGGATGTACATCTCCAGCGGCGGTGTGGCGAACAGTACCACGGTCAATTCCGGCGGCTGGATGACCATCTCCAGCGGCGGTGTGGCAAACAGCACCACGGTCAATTTCGGCGGCGACATGTTCATCTCCAGCGGCGGTGTGGCGAACAGTACCACGGTCTCCAAAGGCTACATGTACATCTCCAGCGGCGGTGTGGCGAACAGCACCACGGTCAATTCCGGCGGAAGTGCCACACTTTATACCGGAGCGGTTTTGCAGGGAAAAAACACTTTGGGCGGAAAGATTGTTATGTCAGGAACTGCAACTGCAACCGGTGCAAATCTTGATTTTGCAGTCAACCAGCGCAAAACAACTGACGGTTACATCGTCAATAATCTTTCCCGGATTTCCGGAGCGCCGACTTATACAATCACTGTTTCCGCCAATCAGGAGTGCGGCGCTTACAAACTTGCTCAGGGTGCCGGAAACTTCAGGGGGGCGATTTCTGTCGGAGACGGAAGTATCTCTTACGGTAATCTCTCAGTCAACGGAAATGCGCTTAAATACAATGACCTTTCCTATAAACTTACGCTTTCCGGCGGCAATCTCCACTTGTCTGTAGACCGCGCCGTCGTTCCCGTTACGGAAGCTCCTGCAACTGATATCAAAAACCGCGGATTCTCTCAAGTTATCGCCTGGGACAAAAATCGCGGTACTGTCGGTATGATTCACAATGATGGAAGCTCCCCCGCCGCCTGGGGCGGCGTCTGGGAGTGGAGCGGTTCTGATATCAACCTCTGGCGTGTTGCCGGAGCCGGTCACTTCAAAGGTTCCAATGTTGATTATGACGGCGTTCTTCTTTACAACGGTATCGGCAACACCTTTGCCGCATGGACCGATTTGAATAATCCCTCCTACGGTTACGTTGACCTCTGTCACGTTGAAGGCTCTTTCAACACCCGCGCCATCGCCGACTTTGACGGCAATAATTATGATGATATTCTTATCTTTGACGACAAAGGCAGTTTCGGTACCGTCCTTGACGGAACCACCTACAAAGATATCTGGCACGTTGATAATCCAGCTTCCAATCCCTGGAAAGTCCTCGGCGCAGGTTCCTTCGGCGGAAAAGAAGACAAACTCATCGTTGAAAACTCTTCCAACGGTCACCTCTATCTCTGGCAGAACAACGACTCCACTTTCAAAACATGGAACTGGAGTCAAATTGATATCGGTTACCTCGGAAAAGACGCCAAGTTTATGGTATCCGGTGACTTCAACGGTGACGGAACAGACGATGTTGTCATTCAGAAAAGCAACGGCGAAATGTGGTGCTGGGATGACGGCAACTCCGCCAACTTGCGCTGGATCGGCAATCTTGACAGCACTTTTGCCGTTGAATCCGTCGGAGACTACAACGGCGACGGCAAAGAAGATATCCTTTTGCGCGAACAGTCTTCCGGCTGGGGCGGTCTCGGCTTCTGGGGCGCAGGTTA
>SUVX01000056.1 GCA_015061725.1 Lentisphaerota bacterium | reverse complement strand
TGCTGATCCTCAGAGGCATGGTTATCGCCGATAAAGAATTTGATAAAAATTACAAAAATATTTCAAAATCGGCTTGACTTTAAGCAAACCATCTGATAAGGGTCGATGGCTCTTGGGGAAGGGAAAAACTTCTTTTCACGAGAAAAGAGGTTTTTCCCTTCCCCAAACCCCAACCTTTTTCAAGAAAAGCGAGGTATTTTAAAAGTAAGAACAGTGCCCTGTCGGTAATATCTACCCATATAGGAAACGGAGCCTATCAAAAAAGCATAACAGGGGTGTTTTACCGGCAGATGTTTTTTGAACATCTGCCGGAATTGATACAATTTTTATTATAAACGGGAGAAAATGTTATGGGATTTCTTTTTTTAGCGTTTGCAGCATTGGGACTTTTTGCCGTTCTGTGCAATATCACTTCTGCCGCAGGGCAGGTCATTTGCGCTTTGCTCAAATATATTGTTCTGCCGTTCGGATTGTTTCTGTCAATCTGTTATATCATAAAATTCGGACTCTGAACTTATCGGTTCCAACTTGACGGGATAAGCGTGTCCGTGGGATTGACAGGTGGGGTATTTTTCAGGATTGGCACAGGCGAATTCTGAAAAAATGTGTTCAAGTTCCCGGCCGATTCCCCATTGCACCCATTCAGAAATTCTGCTGCGATATTCGGTGTCATCCGTAATTTTCATCACGTCAGGATGACGGGCTGTATTCAACGCCTCTTTCAGAGCCGCTGCGTACAGACGATTTCTATCCAGAACAATGTCGCTGCGCGGAATGATGGAATAAGTTAAAATCACCGTCCGGTACTCGTCGTGAAGAGCCTCTCTTTTCTGAAGACCTCTGACGGGACCCGGTTTAATGGGAATCGTCAAGTTCAGATGGATTTCTTCGTCATTGACAAACCGGCGGCAGACTTCATCCGTCTCTTCAGCTGCGATTTTTTCGCACTCCTGTTCCCGGGAACTTTGATCATTCATAGGTGTTTCCTTTTTTTTGTTCATACATTTGTCAGAAAAACTTCCGGTAAAGAGAAACGACAACCCCCTTGATAACTCCGCTTGAAACGGGGTATAATTCCGCCTTGAATTCGCTGTTTGCCGGAGCTAATTGGAATTGTTTGATGGAGTGGATGAAATAACTGCGGACAATGGTTCTTCCGTCCGGAGTTTCCGCAAGGACCAGATCTCCCGGCAGAGGCGGCTTGAATTCAACCGGTACAACTGCAACGATATCGCCCTGATGGATGCCGATATTGAACATACTGTCATCGGGAATACAGTAGGCAATAAAGTGTTCTGCAGAACAAATGGCAAGCAGTTCATCTGTCAGAAAAATGCTGTTTTCACCTTCAAAGTCCAAGTCCGTATCCATGTCATTTGGCATCTCAGCTTTGATCCGGCGCAGGCAGGATTTTCTGGCACAGGCAACTGTTTTATCTTCAAGTACAATGCTGCGGGATTCACTGGTCCGGGTCAGCCGTCCTTTGCGGCGGAGAGATTCCAGGTGATAAGCGACGCTGGAACAGCGGATATGGAAATGGAGTGCTATTTCAGTCAATGTCGGCGGCATAAGCTTCTCAGCTTGAAAAGCACGGATGAAGTTCAAAATTTCCTGTTGACGGGGAGTCAGTTCTTTTTTCATAGTCACCTGAACAAAAAGTCTGCTGCGATGATTCGGGGAGATTTATCCGGATAGATGACCCGGATACGGTATAATACTTCGTAACACTGATCCGGCAGACGGGAATCGCCTGTTTTTTTGATGAAGCGGTATTTCCATAAGTGATCCACAAAAAGGGTGCAGTCAAGTGTTCCCGCGTAGACACAGGACTCCCGGCTGCCGAGAGAGGCAATACGTTTTTTGAGATTTTCAAAGATTTTTCTTGCTCCCGGAGAGGTTCCTTTTGAGGGAAGTTCCTTTTTTATGTGACTGAAATCTCCTGTTTCCAGAGAGGTGTTGAGAGCATTGATATATTTTTGAGCCAGTTGAAACGAGGCATTTTTGCGTTCTGCCGTAAAGGATTTTTCAACGGGATATTTATCATTTGCATTTGTTTTTACCGGTTTTGTTCCGTAACAACCGCAGAGCAGAACCATCAGCAGAAGAAGAACTGTTTTCATTTTTGACACTCCGGGCAGAAGAATGAACTTCTGCCTCCTGTTTTGATACATTCAATCAAACTTCCGCAAACCGGACAGGGATTTCCTGTTTGCCCGTATACTTTCAATTCCTGTGCGAATTTTCCTTCGGAGCCATCCACATTGAGAAAATCCGAGATGGAACTGCCGCCGGCAGCAATCGCTTTTTTCAATATACTCCTTGCGTTTGAAATAATCAAGTTCCATTCTTCAACAGAAAGTGTTTTTGCCGGACGCACCGGATGGATCCCGGCGGCAAAGAGGGTTTCCGATGCATAAATATTGCCGATTCCCGTTACAACGGCATTATCCATGATGAACGTTTTGACAGGGGTGTTTCTTCCTGAAGCTTTCTGCAGAAGATAACTGCTGTTAAAATTTTCTGAAAAGGGTTCAGGTCCGAGAGCTGCAAGTTTTTCAGGCATTCTCTCCGGACCTGAAAGAGCATGGATTTCAAGCAGACTGAAACGGCGGGTGCATTCAAAACGGAATATTTTTCCATCCGAAAGATGAATAAAAACATGCTCATGTTTTCTGCGGGGAACGCTTGCGGGTTCAACGCGGACAACACCGGACATGCCGAAGTGCATCAAAAGTCCTCTGCCGTCAGAGATATCCGCAATCAGATACCGTCCGCGGCGGCGGATATCCTGAAAGGTTTTTCCCTCCAGTCCTGCTGTTTTCAACGGTTCAAGGCTGCTGCGCATGGCGGGGGAAAAAACTTCAACGGCGGTGATGGTTCTGCCGGGAAGTACCCGTTTCAGGGCAAGACCGATATTTTCCGCTTCCGGCAGTTCAGGCATTTTCCGTCTCCGGAGCAGACAGATGAATATTCATATCGCAGTGAGCAACGGTCGTCAGACGGTGGGCGATCATGATGATTGTGAGTTTGCCGTGAAGCATTTTCAAAGCATCAATAAAGGCTTTTTCGGTATCGTTATCCAGCGCGCTTGTAGCTTCATCAAGAATCAGCACTTCGGGATTGCGGTAAAGTGCGCGGGCAATGCCGATACGCTGACGCTGACCGCCTGAAAGCTGAATGCCGTTATCGCCGACAAAACTGTCAAGTTTTTCAGGAAGACTGTTGACGAAACTTTCAAGCTGAGCCATTTTAAGGCATGAAATGACTTTTTCATCATCAATTTCTTCAGGAGGGATACCGAAAGCGATGTTTTCACGGATCGAAGTGTCGCGCAAATAGATGAATTGCGGAACATATCCGGTTTTTTCCCGCCAGGAGGCAAGATTTTCTTCAATATTTCTGCCGTCAACTCTGATTATTCCTGAATCGGGTTTGAGCAGACCGAGAATCAGGTCAACCAGCGTGGACTTGCCGCAGCCTGTGCTGCCGGTGAACGCCACACTTGTCAGGCGGGGAATGTTCAGAGAAAAATTTTTGATGACAGTTTTATCGGGCGTATAGCCGAAAGAGACATTTTCAATTGAAATTTCTTTTGCAAACTCAAGCGGTGCACCGGCGATGAGTTTTTCGGGTTCAATCTGCAGATCATCCAGCACAGAAAGCGTTGCGGATGAATTCTGTTTGATGACGGTGATATTGTAGTTGATTCTGCTGCATGCAGGCAGCATACGCGACATGGCGGCAATCAGCAGACTGAAAGACAGTAAAATCGTTCCCTGAGGGACTTCAAAGCACAACATCAGAATAAAAAACAGCATAACTTGAAAAATGGCAGAACTTTCAAGCCAGAGCCGGGGGATTTGTCCTGCGGCGTAAAGATAAGTCCAATACTTGGCAACCAGTTTTCTGGATTCTCTTGTTCTGCGGATGAAAAAGTCCGTTTTTCCGTTGACTTTGACTTCGCGGATGGCGCGCAGACCGTCGCCTGTGGTTTTTTCTGTTTCCATGACGCTCCGGGCATAATTGGCACCGGTATTGAAGTTGAATTTTTTCAGCAGAAAAAAGATAATTCCTGCGTTGAATGAAAGAAGTCCGATGGTGCCGAGAGTTATCCACGGCATCGTCCAGAGCAGAACAGCGCACACTGTGGCAATCACCATAAGATCGGTTGTTATACACATTGCCGGCAGAATGATACGGCTGCACAACTCTCTTGCGCGCAGAAGCATGACCCCCAGTTCAATATGTCCCCGTTTCAGATGCAGCGGGGCAGGGGCATGCATATAGGTTGAAAATAACCGGACACACAACTCCGATTCCTTTTTGGCGACGAAGTTCGTTTGCAGGCAGACAACGCAGAAAGTGAGCAGATTTTTTGAGACATACACCAGAACAATCAGAATTGCCGTGACAATCAGCAGGCGTTGCGTGGAGCCGCCGCCGATAAGTTCTGCATAAAATTTCAGGATTTTATTCTGTGTGATAAGTTCCGGCTTGGTGAAAACGGCAATAATGGGCAGAATCAGACCGATTCCGGCGATTTCCGCCAGAGCGCTGATGGTCATAAGTCCGGTGATACCGACAAGTTTCCACTTGTCCGCCGGAGAGAGAAGTATCCGCAGTTTGTTGATGAGTTGAAACATCTTTTTTACTTCATGCCTTTGAATAATTCCAGTCCGTTGGCAGTGGCGGAAGCTGCAATTTCTTCAATGCTGCAGCCTCTTTCGCGGGCAACGGTTTGAGCGACAAGCACCAGAAATCCCGGGTGATTTTCTTTTCCTCTGTGCGGAACGGGGGCAAGATACGGCGAATCCGTTTCAAGCAGCAGACGGTTTTGCGGAATGACTTTGAGCGTTTCGCGGATATTTTCCGCACGTTTGAAGGTAACGATACCCGTCACCCCTAAATACGCATCGAGAGAAAGGAATTTTTCCGCCCAATCCGGCGTTCCGGCAAAACAGTGAACGACGAATCTGCCGCCCGATTCTGAAAAGGGTTTCAGCAGATTGTATGCATCGATATAAGCTTTTTCGCTATCCTCTTTGTCGCGGATATGGATGATTGCCGGCAGATCCTGTTCCAGCGCAAGAGCAAGAAACTTTTCCAGAACAGTCAGCTGGATTTGAGCCGGGGCGTTGTCGTAGAAATAATCCACACCCAACTCGCCGATGGCAACCGGGCGCAGACCGTCTTTGAAGAAAATTGAAAAATCCTCCTGCTGATTCATGAAATTTTCAGCCTGATGCGGATGGACTCCGACAGCATATCCCGTGTCGGGAATGACTTGAGCGAATTCCCGGGCGCGGCAGCTTTCAATGAAATCCCCGCCGACAGCCAGCAGACGGAGACGGTCAACGATCCCGGCATCTTTCTGCGGAGGAACTGAAAGAGCCAATTTGACATTTGACATGAATTCAACCGGAGTCGATTCACCGTAATAATGAAAATGCGTATCAAAAAGTTCCATAAGGTGATCAACTCCTGTTTGACAGAAGTCTTCCGGCACCGCAGAGAATAAAGGCGATCGTCGGTGTCAAGCCTGCAATCAGCGGGGGAATGATGCCGTTTTTTCCGAGAACCTGAAAGATTTGTGCAATAACAATATATGCTACGATCATAACAACGGCAGTGATGATTGCCAGCAGACTGCCGGTACGTTCATTTTTTGTTGCAAGCGGGATACCCAGAAACACTGCCAGCAGACACGCCCAGGGAAACGCCAGACGGAAATAGAAAACAGTCATATAAATATTTTTGATCCGGTCAGGCAGTTTCGGATTTTTCCGGATGATATCCCAGATGACCAGCGTCGGCAGTTCATCTTTTTCTTTGATGGCATTGAGGATATCTTCCGGTGTTTCCGGTGTCGTTTTTTTGGACAGTCTCAACTCATCAAACGGCAGATCACTGTGCAGCGTTGAAGTGCCGCGGCTTGCGGCAAAACGGGTTTCATCGTTGCGGTCGTAACTGACGAAAGTGCCGTCTTTAAAGGTCCACATGCCGGTTTTGTTCCGGTGTGAAGTTGTTTTGGCATAGATGTCGATTTTTCTGCCCAGCAGATTTTTGCGGATTTCCTCCTGTTGACGTTCTGATGACAGAGCGAGGATTTTTGAGGATTCTGCACCGAAAATATTGCGGATACGCTTTTCGTAACCGGCTTCTCCGGGTTTGCCGACCAGCTGCGTGATCATTTCTTCAGTCCAGAACGTTTTAAGGGTGACGTGCTGCTGAACGTTTCCGCCGACAAACGTTTTAAAAAGCCATCTTCTCTGACGGTCCGAACTGCTGTAAGCAAGCAGGTTTTTGACGGAACGGCGGCGGTCGGCGGCTTTATCGTAAAGCAGTTCAGCTTTTCTTTCGGTGTCGGCGACCAGTCCTTCGTTGAAGTAGATGTTGACGGCGGTGACAATCAGTCCCATGAGGAAGATGGAGCCGCCGCAGCGGGTGAGTGAAACGCCGCTGGCGCGCATGGCGGTCACTTCCATATTTTTTCCGAAAGCCGCCATGGTCCACATACATCCGAGCAGCATTGAGATCGGCAGAATAAAACGGATGTTGCCCGGCAGTTTATAAGCAAGGTAAAGCAGGATATCCTGTGTGGAAGCCCGCGCCTCCAGAAAAGAGGAAATCACCCGGTACACATCACTCAAAACGAAGAGGATTACAAATACCATCATGAGGATGCTGTATTTGATCAGGAATTCACGCAGAACATATCCGTCCAGTGTCCACAGCGGGAACCAGCGGCGCGGTAAAAGTTTCAGGTCGCGGTATTTCAACTTTTTTTTCTTTCTGTTTTGGTCCGTCAGTCAAGTTGCGAAAAATATTCAAAAAATAATATACACCCTGAAATTGTGATTATCAACATCATTTCAAAGGCTTGTAAAAAAAACTGCAGTGTGTATATTATATAATGAGCAACAAAACCTGAATATAAGGATCAAAAATTATGGCTTCAGAATACGATTTTTCATCAATTGAAAAGAAATGGCAGACTTATTGGGAAAATAACCGGACCTTCCGCGCCGAAGATCTTTCGGAAAAACCCAAATTTTACTGTCTGGATATGTTCCCCTATCCCTCCGGCGCCGGACTCCATGTCGGACATCCCGAGGGTTACACCGCAACGGATATCATCTGCCGTTACAAACGCATGAAGGGTTTCAACGTTCTGCACCCGATGGGTTGGGACGCTTTCGGACTTCCCGCAGAACAGTATGCTGTTGATACCGGCACACATCCTGCTGTTACCACGCAGAAGAATATCGACAATTTCCGCAAACAGATTAAAGCACTCGGTTTCAGCTACGACTGGGACCGCGAAATCAATACCACTGACAAAGATTACTACAAGTGGACTCAGTGGATCTTCATTCAGCTCTACAAAAAAGGACTGGCTTATCTGGATGAAGTGCCGGTGAACTGGTGTCCCGCCCTGGGAACTGTTCTTGCCAACGAAGAAGTCATTGACGGACGCAGTGAACGCGGAAATCACCCCGTTGAACGCCGTCCGATGAAACAGTGGATGTTCAAAATCACCGAATACGCTGAACGTCTGCTGCAGGACCTTGAAGGTCTGGACTGGCCCGAAGGTATCAAAGAAATGCAGCGCAACTGGATCGGTAAATCCACCGGTGCTGAAGTCACCTTCAAAACTTCCTGCGGACACGAAATCACCGTTTACACCACCCGTCCCGATACTTTGTTCGGTGCAACTTACATGGTGCTTGCTCCGGAGCACGAACTTGTGGATGTCATTACGACCGAAGCACAGAAAGCCGAAGTTCAGGGTTACAAAGAAGCAGCCTCCAGAAAGAGCGAATTGAGCCGTACCGACGCTTCCACCGAAAAGACCGGTGCCTTCACCGGAGCTTATGCTGTTGACCCCGTCAACGGTGCTGAAATTCCGATCTGGATTGCCGACTATGTGCTTTCAAGCTACGGCACGGGTGCGATCATGGCGGTTCCCGCCCACGATACCCGCGACTTTGAATTCGCTCAGAAGTTTGATCTGCCCATTAAATGTATCATCGCCCCCGACCGTGAATCCGCAGAAAAAGCGGGCGTTGACTACGATGCCGTCCTCGCCGGAAAAGCCTGCTGGACCGGTGAGGGAAAATTGATCAACTCTGCCAACGATCAGGGACTTGATCTCAACGGCATGAGTGTCAAAGACTCCAAACCGGCGGCGATTGCCTGGCTGGCGGAACGCAACTGCGGTAAAGAATCCGTGAAATACAAACTGCGCGACTGGCTGTTCAGCCGTCAGCGTTACTGGGGCGAACCCTTCCCCGTCATCCACTACGATAACGGAGATATTGAACTGGTTGATGGAAAAGATCTCCCGGTCGCCCTGCCCGAAATGCCTGACTTCAAACCCTCCGGCACCGGTGAACCGCCGCTGTCAAAGGCAAAAGACTGGGTGGATTACACCGATCCGGTGACAGGACGTCACGGCAGACGTGAAACCAACACCATGCCTCAGTGGGCAGGTTCCTGCTGGTACTATCTGCGCTACATCGACCCGCACAATCAGGGTAAAGCCTGGGCTGAGGATCTGGAAAAATACTGGATGCCTGTTGACCTTTACGTCGGCGGTGCCGAACACGCCGTTCTGCACTTGCTCTACGCCCGTTTCTGGCACAAGGTGCTGTTTGATCTGGGATTTGTTTCCACTTCAGAACCCTTTATGAAGCTGGTCAATCAGGGTATGATTCTCGGACTTTCATATAAAGACAGCCGCGGCGTTCTGGTTCCGACCGATCAGGTTGAAATCACTGCCGACGGTCCCGTCCGCAAGAGTGACGGCGAAAAACTGGTTGAATTCCCCGCCAAGATGTCCAAGAGTCTGCGCAACGTCATCAATCCCGATGATGTGATTGCCGAATACGGTGCCGACTCCATGCGTATGTATGAAATGTTCATGGGACCGCTTGAAGCAACCAAGCCCTGGAACACCACCGGTGTTGAGGGGGTCTTCCGTTTCCTCAAACGCGCCTGGAGAACCTTTGATGATGCCGCCGTTATTGATGCTCCCATGAGCAAAGAACTGGCACGTCTTGTCCACGGAACGGTCAAAAAGGTGTCCGCCGATTTGGAAAGTTTCGGATTCAACACCGCCATCAGCGCCCTGATGGTCCTGCTGAACGATCTTGCCAAGATGAAAGAAATTCCGCGCGAAGCCGCAGAGAAATTTGTCCTGATGCTTGCTCCCTTTGCACCGCACCTTGCCGAAGAACTCTGGGCTAAGTTCGGACATGATAACACGCTTGCTTACGAAGAATGGCCCGAATTTGATGAAGCTCTGCTCAAAGTTGATGAAGTTGAAGTTCTCGTTCAGGTCCTCGGCAAGCCCAAGGCACGCCTGATGCTGCCCGTCGGCTGTGATGCCGCAACCGCAGAAAAAGCTGCTCTCGAAAACGCCGATGTCGCCGCCGCGTTGGCAGGCAAGACCGTCAAAAAGGTGATTTACGTTCCCAACCGTCTTATCAACATCGTCGCTCAATAACACGCGCTGTTCCTGATAAGGGCAGATGGTTCTTGGGGAAGGGGAAAACTTCTTTTCACGAGAAAAGAAGTTTTCCCCTTCCCCAAACCCCAACCCTTTTCAAGAAAAGCGAGGTATTTTGTAAAGTAAGAATAGTACCCTGTTGGTAATTATCTACCTGTATAGGGAACAGAGTTTTTCAAAAAAAGCGGGGTATTTTTTAAGTGAGGAAGTTCCCTGTCGGTGATGTTGCTCATACAGGGAGCCGAATAAAAAAAAGGATATGCAGGATGAAAATTTTGGCTTTTGCTGTTTGTGCTTTTGCATGTGTTTTGTTGACAGGCTGCACTTCTCCGCAGCTGGATATCGGAGAATACCGCATTGCTGAAAGCGGCAGAGGGGATTTCATCTTTGCATATCAGGATTTGATTTTCTTACAGATCAAAAGTCCCGAACACGCCATGGGTTCTCTTGAATACTGGAACTGGGCGGGAAAATACACCATTGACGAAGGCGGAGAGCTCCACTTTGATATGGATCGTGAAACGCAGAAACGCTGGCGTTTTTATTTCAGTTTTCTGAAACGCCGCAACGGAATCGTCGTCAATGATTTCCGTGCGAATAAAGGATATTTTTTCCGTTATCAGACACCGCAGAAACGTGAAAATTCCAGTCCCGGCTTTTACCGTACCGGTTCCACCGGAACCGATCCCAATTACGCACCGATGCCGGTTGAGGAATAAACTCAAACAGGAAGATCTGCACCGTTTTCATGCGCCGCCTTACCACAAGGCGGTCTTTTTTTGTTTCATAAGTGCAGATATAGTCGGAGAAAGGAGAAAAAGCGGAGTGTTTTTTCTGGGAATTATTTTCTTTGCGGGTGGATAATTCGGTTATCTCCCCATATCCGGAGAGTCTTTTGCTTTGAAGGCTTCAGGGGACGCAACGCCTGATTATGGGATACAGGGGGGCTGTGCCGCAGTTTGGTATGTGATGCGGCACAGCATTGCGAATCCGACGTTTAAAAGTGCTGTTTACTTTTTTTTCCGCCGGAAAACATGTTGAAGAAGCTTTGATTGTCAATGGATTTCTTATATTCCCAAAGACCGAATTGCCAGCAGGGAGCGTCTGGATTGAGCGTAAAGCGGAAGTTCATGCAGTAGATATTTCCGAACCAGACTTTTCCGCTTCGGATACCGTTCCAATTGACAGTCAGCAGACAGGGACCTTTTGCCTTGGGTTCATTGGAAGGGTTGAGGTTTTTATCATACATAACAAGATAAGAATCTTCTTTTGTAAGCTTGACCCATGCCGTCTTACGGGGACTGTTGATTTCTCTTGCAGGAGTTTTGATGGCGCGCTGATATCTGGTGCTTGCTTTGCCGCGGTTGTTCAGCACCATTGAGGGATAAGCGGAAACAGCAAGTTCAGCAGAATGGATTTTTTCTTTGCATGAGGGATCTTTGAACCACTCCATAAAGAGCAGTCGGGAGTCTTCGCGCATATAGAAGCGCAGAATCATTCTCACGCCGTCAAAATTATAAAGGATATCCACACCGGATTGTTCTTTGCCGTTAAACACCTTGATATCTTTGGGTTCCAGTTCGGTACTTGAGAAACCGTTGATCGTCAAACGCATAAAATCCCGGTTGACGAATTGCTGCCAGAAGTTGGGTTCGGGTATACCGATGACGACTTTGCCTTCTTTTTTGGCAGTCGGTTTGATCCATTGCAGATAAACGAGGTATTGATCTGTTTTGTTGGAAATCGAAATATATTCACCTTTGCCGTAATTTTTGTGATGACGGTGATAGGTGCGTGAAACCTTTTCGGCGACGGGGGCAGCGGAAAGAACTGCGCCCGTCAGAAGAAACAGAAGAAGTGAAAAACTTTTCATAATCAGTCACCTTTACCCATAAATTTAAATTTTCCCCAGAGGGAGTGATTGTGATTTTTTCCCATGGTCATGGAGAAGGAGGAGTATTCCGAATTCTGTTTGAGTCCTGAAAGTTTGTTGTTGACAAAATTTCCGAACCAGGAAGTATAGGGACGGGGAGGCGCGGTACGGTGAAGTCCGGCAAAGGGAATGAATATTTCACAGGACCAGCGGTCTTTTTCAACAGAGACGGCACGTTTCAATCCGGGACACTCCCATTTTGAATCGAGGGCGGCTTCCATGGGTTTTTCAACTTTGTAACTGTCAACAAAATCGTTTCCCGGGGAGAGCGCAAACTGATAATAGGTTGCTTTTTCAACGCCGGGAGAGAGGAAGAATTCAATATTGTCGCTGTCAAACCAGACATCACCTTTGTTGATACGGGGACTTCCTGAGCAGGTGAAGCCAAGATAAATACCGTTCTTATCCCAGGCAAGACGGGGCTGAGGTTCGGAGGGGAGAGGTCCGCCCTGACCTTTTGCCTGCTGCATGGGCATAACTTGAACGCGTTTCCAGATACCTTCGGTGAGTTTTCCGTCAATTGTGATTTTTTCATTTGCTGCCAACTGCTTGACCTGATAGGTCGGAATGCTCATGGTACAGTAGGCTCTGGCGGCAATAAAGTCTTTCTGCCAGGGCTGGGCAAAAAATTCAACTCTTCTGCGTTCAATGCTGCCGGGGGCGGTGGCAGCAAGGGCAGCTTTGAGCATTTTTTCAAGTTTTGCGACAGTCGGGAGATTGTAGGCACTGTAGAGAACGGCGGGAGTGACATTGGTGTTTGCCGAGTCGCCCGCGCGGTTGATACCTGAAATGGCAGCTTTTTCCCAACGTTCAACGAGGAGAGCATAGAAATTCTGAAGAATTTTTCCTGCTTTTTTACCGTAGAGTTTTTCCCAGTGTTCATTGAGGGCGGCATCAACATCAAAACCGGGATTCCAGAAGAGGCGGTAGACAGGATAGTAGGAATAGTAAAATTCCCAGCGCAGACCGGAGGCATCCATGAAAAGACCGTCATCGGCGAGCCAGGGACCGACACAGGCAAGGAAATCTTTCATATATCTGCCCTGTATGGCCTGGGTGAACGCATTGCCCTGTGAACCGTAAGTCCAGGCGGAAACGCCGCGGTTGCCCAGAACTTTGTACCAGGTGCTGAAAGTTTCTTTCCACATTTTCTGAGAGGCTTCAGCTTTTGCCATGACGATACGTCCCATACAGACCTGAAAGTCGATGTTGTCGGGAATATCTACATATACGAGAGGGGGCAGTGTGTAGTTGTGATAGGCAAGAACGCTCAGACGTTTGCCGGGAAGCTGTTTTTTGAGTTCTTTGCCGATCCATGAATAGAAGTTGACGTAAAGATCAGAGAGCTTTCCGCTGGCACTGTTTCTGCGGGATTCCGGGAAGAGGTGCTTGTTCTTTTCGGACATCAGATCACGGACAAAGGTATCCGCCTGTCCGAAAATCACATATTCGGAGTTGGGAGGATACCAGGATTTTCCGGCTTTGTTGCGCCAGGGCGCGCGCCATTTGCCGTCGGTATCGTAGAACTTTTTATAGGAGTCAACGAGAAGTTTGGCAAGTTCCGGATTGGTGATATCCATTAAATTGCCGATGTGAGTGGCGGGGTTGTAGTACATGTAACCGGTTCTGTCGCGGAAGAAAATAGTTTCTTTTTTATCGGGGAAAGCCGCAAGCAGAAAATGGGGGTCGGGGGAGTGACAGGCTTCGACCCATCTGGTGGACATGGCAAGACGCCAGGCATTGTCAAAACGGTTGATTTTGGCAAAACCTTTCCAGTGTTTCCAGAAAGACGCCATGCGGTGATTGTATCCCCAGTTGAAACGGTTACGGTACTTGGGACCGTCGGTGTAGGCAACGGGTTTGAGCAGGAGATTCCGGATTTTGGGCGCAACGATACCGGCGCCGGGATAGTAGTAACGGATACCCAGAACACGTTCAATAAAGTCGTAAGTTCCGTTGAGGGTTCCGTTGATGCGGTAACGCGCCCAGTCCATGTTGTTGTAACTGCCGGGAATGGCGGAACCGTCATGTCCGGCAATGATGACACCTTTGTCAAAACTTCTGACGGTGAAACCCTCTTTGGGCAGAGCCGTAAGATCAAGTTTCAATTTATCGGAAACGGAACTTTTTCCCAATGCGATGATAAATTGAGCTTTTTTTGCTTCGGGAGAGTCAGGAGAAACTGCCTGCGGTTTTTTTCCGGTGGTTCTGATAAACGCATCCTGCAAAGCCTGGACGGCGAGGGTGACGGACTTCCATTCCCTGTGCATTTTTTTGTTTTCAACTGCAAGATCGCAGACGATGACAAAATTCAGTTTGCCGTTTTTGACCAGCGGAATATCAGCGTGTTCTGCCGGTTTTTCAAATTTAACGGGATTGAGTGCCCTGTTGGCATAAAACTCTTTTGCCTGAAGGCACAGCTGCAAAATGCTGACGGCAGAAAAAATCAAGAGATATTTTATCATTTGTCACCTTCTGATTTGAAAATTTTATCTGCAAAATTATAATATTGTTCCCAGTCACAAGTGGTGATACAGTGTTTTCCGGTTTTGCAATGATAACCGATTTCTTCACCGATGGGGGTATCAAGCGGAGGACGAACTGTTGTATTCAATCCTTTTTTGCCGTAAAGATTCCAGACTTTTGATGCCGCCTGAGCAGAAAGAAATTCGCCTTTGGGATCGGCGACATCATCCAGACTTGAACTTGCCACATAAAGGTAACGCGGCGCAACAGCACCCAGCACCTGATGCTGATCAAAGGGCAGTTTACAGGGATCATCCACATAGTCCACCAGATTTCCGGCAACCCAGGCGCGTTTTTCCCAGAAAAGAATTTTCAGCGTTTCGCCGAAGTTGCGGCGCGAAAGAGATGCGCCGCCGCAGCCGGAGTTATTGGAAATAACCAGTTGGAAACGTTCATCGCACACCCCCGCCCAGATCGCGGCTTTGCCGTTGCGGGAGTGTCCGAGAACGGCGGCTTTTGCCGCATCGACCAGAGGTTCTTTTTCAAGTGCATCGAGCATACGGGATAATCCCCACGCCCAGGCACCGATCTGCGTGACTTTGCGTTTCCATGCGCCGCCCTTTTGTTCGGCAAAAGGCACTTCATACTCTGAACGCAAATCTTTATCATCGTAGAAAAGAGTGAAAACACTTGCTTTCAAGCCGTTGAGGTGATCGGGACAGATTTCACTGTAACAGGCGGTTGCAACGGCGTATCCGCGCTTCATGGCTTCAACGAAGTTCCAACTGTCCAGACGGGCACAGCGTGTCGTACAGGGTGTCATAAACGGTTCCGTATAAGAATAATTCATGGCGCGGGTCTGCAAGACATCATCTTCGGGCGTATTCGCCTGATTGCCGCTGAAATTAAGTCCCAGAAAGACAGGCGGAGGCACTTTTGCGTTTTTCGGCACATAAAGCAGCATATCAAAATCAAAAGTTCTGCCGTTGTTCATGGCGCAGTGGAGACGGAACTCTTTGCGGATGGCCAGTCCCTCAAGGGCATTGTCTTTTTCGGCAAGAAGTTCCAATTCCAGTTTGTCCGGAGCCGGCGGCATTTCGCCGTAGAGGATATCTTTGAACTGCTGCATAAGCTGCGGACGTTCAATATTTTCCCATTCTTCAACAGTCCGGGATTTGATTTCAGGCAGAGTATAGGTGCGGACATTTTTTTCGTCGCGGTTGAATTCGTTTTTCCAGAGGGCTTCTGTGTAGAGGGCTGTTTGCTGAAAAGCTCTTACTGCGCCGTCATTATCCGGCGGAATATATTTGTTATCCATAAAAACTCCTGAGTTGAAATTTTTGTATTGATCAAAAAATAATATCAAATGCCGCCGTGCCACATGAGTACGTTGTTGGCGTAGATGGTAAGATCTCCGTCGCCGATGGCGTTTACCTGCAGTTCTGCGCGTGAAATATTGCGGACGTGACCGTCGGCAAATACGGCATTGGTGGAGTTCTGATGACGGTTGGTTGAAATGTGTTTTCCGCCATTGTAGAGCAAAGAGCTGCCGTCATTACGTTCACTGGTCATATCCGGACTGCCGCCGAGTCCGTCTTTGTTGGCATTGAAAGATGAGTCCATGATCATTGCCTTGCCGCTGGCGGTTCTGATTGCAGAAAATTTGGCAGGAGTCCGTTGCTTGTAAACAGCTTGACTTGTATTATAACGCACTCCCCCCATACACATACGCAGCATACCGTAAGTTACCATGCCCAGATAATTGATTTTTTTGTTCATTGACGGACAGTTCAACATTCGGGTCAGATTGTTATCCGGAAAAGTCGTGTAGTTGGGTTTGTCCTCTTTGATGGTGATTTTATCATAGTTGACGCCCGTATAAGGCATAATGAAATAAGTCCAGGTTGTTCCTGTAACGCCCTCTATCCTGCGGATCAGGCGGGTTTCATCTGTGATGGCATAAGGAACGATGATATCGTTGTTGTCCTGTGCGTAATTCAGCACAAAACTGCCGACTTGTTTTAAATTGGACAGGCAGTTGGTTTTTTTGGCTGTTGCCCGTGCTTTCTGTAAAGCGGGCATAAGCATTGCCGCAAGTATGGCCATTATCGCAATAACAACCAACAATTCAATCAGCGTGAAACGTTTTTCAGAAGTGTTTGCAAATCGTTTAAAACAAAGAGCAGCCATTTTTTATACCTCATATGGAAAAATACCAATACACCTTCTTTAATATACTGTATGAAAGAGGATTTGTCAACAAGAGCGTCAGTTGCAGGATATGACCGGAATTTCGTCCTGATAAACAACTTGCGGAGCAATCAATTCGCGGTATCCGGTACTGTGAATACCGGCTTTGATATTGTGCATTAAACGGCGGCAGGCGGCGCTGCCGAGTTTTTCAGGGAACTGTTCAATGGCAGCAAGGCGGTCGGCGCCGTTGAGGGAGTTGCCGAAAGAGGTGACGGTAATTTCCTTTTTCTGTTTCCGCACAGCCTTGAGCATGGAGCAGGCTGCATCATCGGCATCGCAGACGATGACGGAAGTTTCAACTTCCTGTTCAAGAATCTGCGCAAGAGCTTCTGTCGCGGACTGATCGTCAAATGCCGTACCGTAAAAAATCTGTTTCTGCGGAGAAGTAAAGCCTGCATTTCGCATACTTTCCATGAATCCGGCAATACGGAACTGACGGATGGGGTAGTGTCTGCCCGAGGAATAAACGGCAATTTTGCGGTGTCCCCGGCGCAGAACTTCATCCATCATAAGTTTGCCGCCCAGATGGTCGTTGGTATTGAGGACATCCACCGGACTGTCATTTTCAGGGAAATGATCCACCAGTACGGCGGGCAGTCCGGTCTTGTCGGCAAGGTATCCGAACTGACTGCAGAACACGAAACCGCATACATTGGAGTTGACTAAAGAGGCAAGCAGTTCTCCGCAGTCCGTTGTTTCAGGAAAAAAGACTGTGACGGCATAACCGTATTCAAGAGCGCACTTCTGCACGCCCGTTAAAATACGCATACAATAACCGGAGGGAACTGAAAAAAAAGCGATCTGTCCTCTGGGAAATTCAAAGTTTTTGACCACAACCGTTCCGGCGCCGCCGGTTCCGCGCCTGAGAAGTCCGGTTGAAACCAGCATATCCACGGCTTTATTTGCCGTCTTTTTGTTGACTTCAAATTCATCGGCAAGCAGATATTCCGACGGGAAACGGCTGCCGACGGGATAAATCCCGGATTCAATTCTTTCACGCAGTTGGCGGAAAAGCTGCTGCGTTTTGGATTCTTTCATGTGTCAACGCTCCTGTTTTTCAGACACCAGCAATACCCGGTCTACGGAAACTTTATTGGGCTTTTTTGAACCTTTGACGTAAGCGGGACCCTCAAACTTGAATGAAACGAAAACTTCAAAAGTATTGTCTGTTCCCGTCCGGTAATAGCGGTCAAGGTCAAGCTGCATTGCCCAGGTGGGATGGGCGAAAAAGACACAGTTTTTCGTCAATGTCACTTTGCCCAAACGGATAAGATTGTATTTTTCATTCTGAGGAATGACAGGAGTCAGACTTACCAGACATTTTTTCTTATCCCGGCTTTGGATGCCGCACACAAATTTGAGCGTGTGCGGATCTTTGACAAGAGCCAGTGCGCCGTATCTCTTTTCGGGGAATTTGCCCAATGCCATGGCTTTTTTGCCGCAGGCTTCAGGATCATCGACGGAACGCAGTCCGAATTTATACATTTCAAGCAAATTGGTGAAATCCGGATGGGTGATTTCGTAACACTGACGGTTTTTCAAATTTTCCGGCAGGGGATATTTTGCACCGTTCACCGGCGGGAGAGCGGCTTTGAGGAACAGATTTTTGTTGTGATACATCCCTTTGACCCAGTAGGCATTGTCAAAGTGATAAGCGATATTTTTCTGCCAGTTTTTTGCCAGACGGGCGTGAACCTTTTGCGGAGAGGGGAGGAATTTTTCCTCCTGCCACGCATCGCGGCGGGCAAGGCGGGCGATATCCAGTGCAACGCGTTCTCTTGAGATGTTGTCAAGGACTTCTTTATCATCTTTTGACAGCTTTTCAGCCTCGGCCAGACACTTTTCCGCAAAGGTAAAGTATTCTTTATCAAGATACTTCAATTCAGACGGACCATTGACGAGCAGATCGGGGTGTTCCAGCTGACGCATGTTCATGTAATTGTAAAGTTTCCGCATGGGGGAAGCGGACTTTTTGTAGTATCCTGAGAAAAAGCGGTCAAGGATATCATCCAATTTCTGATGAACATTTTTTTTGAGCTGATATCCGGCATAGAGGCGCAGGGGATGAAAACTTGCGTTGTCAGGAAATTCACACTCTGAAAACACATAATTCACATTGTGTTTATAAAAGAGTTTGAGATTGCTGCTGATGGTGTCGATATTGACGATACCGGCATTGGGGTAATATTTGCCGAAGTTGACCCAATAGTTCCAGATTTGAAGTTTTCCGAGTTTTCCCCAGTCCTGCAGATGTTTGAGTCTGTCCGCATTGCCGGGGTGGGTCAGCTTTTTCATGGTTTTGCCGAAAAAGGAATAACGGACGGCGACATTTTTACGCGGTTTGATGCCAACGGGCGCTTGAAGAACAAACAGATAAGCCGAAGTCTGGATGGTCACATCCGGATAATGTTTTTCAACTTCCTGAGCGATATCATTGACAAACTCCAGCATGGCACCGGAGTGGGCTTTGTATTTTTTTGCCGCCGCCGCACAGCCGGAGCAGATACAGTAAAAATCGGCGCTGTCATTGATTGAAAGATTGTAAAGAAGAGGATAATCAAGAGGAAACTCTTTCCTGTCCTGAGCGATAAAAGCAAGCATCTGTTTCTTGAACATCTGCCGCGCTTTGGGACTGGTGAAACAGACGTGTCCCGGACCGTAAATCGTTTTCGGACGGGCGCGTTTGCCGCCTTTGACCAGACTCAAGCCCTCTTCCATGCCCTTTTCGGGCCATTCTCGGATATAAAAATAGAGGGTATTGAGGGGCGAGGGACGTCCGAATGTGCGGGATATTCCCCATTGTTCTCTTTCTTTGCCGGTGAATTTTTCCTGCCAGAAGACATTTTCACGCATACGGGTACGGAAACGGATATTGCGTTCAAACGCCGCCTGATTTCTGCCGTAATTCTGTGCGGAAAAAATAGCACGGTATTCAAACGAGGGTTTGATTGTCAAATCGGTTTTCTGCGGAACAGAAAGTTTTTTGATTTCCGGAATAACGGTATTGTGTGCGTCCAGCCAGGTGATATTGGCAAAACGCTCCAGAAACTCATAGGCGCCGTAAAGCACGCCCCGGGGCTTGCCGCCGGTGATGATGATGTCTTTACCGGAAACTTTGATGCGTGAGACCTCTTTTTTGAGCTTTTTGCTGTCAATGCCGGACTTTTTTGCAAATGCGGTATTGCCCAGATAGATTTTTCTGCCGGAAAGAGAGGTGTTTTCTTTTGAAATTTTTATCTCTTTTTTCAATGCCTTTGACAGGTGTTCCTGAAGTTCCTTTGAAGCGTAAAGTGTTTCAGGATCGGCGTTGACCGGAACGATGACTGAAAGACTTTCGCTGAAAGCTGAAAGACAAGTCAGCAGAAATACCGCAAGTAAAAAGTGTCTCATAAGTTTCCCGTGTGTGTTTATTATGGAGTTACAGTAATTGTTCCGATGTATCCCTCAAACGCCGCTTTGAAAACGCGCTGGGGCAGAGCCGGAGTCAGATAGTCCAGGCTGCCGCTGCCGTGAAGATGTCCGCAGAAAACCGCCTTGACGGGACTGTTTTTTGCCGTGACAAGATTCAACATTTCACGGGTGGTTTTCTGCATTTTTTTCTTTCCGCCCCAAACGTGTCTTTGCGCAAGAGCCGGGGTACCGGCGGTGCTGAAGGGAACGTGAATCAGCAGAATGACGGGTTTCCCTTTGGCAAGAAGAGTTTTAAACTTTTTCAATGCCGCAGGCGTGATGTTGTAAACAGAATTGTCAATGCCGATGACCATAAGATCATCGTATTCGATTGAGGCAATATCCGGATGTCCGTCAATGGAACGCGAGATTTTTATCTGTTCGGACTTATCTTTTTTTACAAGGTGCCAGGGCGAAAAGTCGTGATCTTCACGCAGATAGATGAAGGGGACTTTGAACTTGCGGAATCCCTCTGCCAGCACGTTGAGATTGGCGACACTTCCGGTATCGCAGATATCTCCGCCGAAAAAGAGCGCGTCGGCTTTTGAATTGTTGAGGACAGCTGGGAGTTTTTTCCAGACCTGTGCAGGCGTTAATTTTGAAACAGGATTGTTGAAACGCTTATCGCGGCGGAAAATCATGGCGGGCTGCCATTTTTTTTCAATTTCAGAAACATCCTGTGCCATGACGTGCAGATCAGAGAGCCAGAGAAAACGGTAAGTCTTCTTCAATCCGGGGATTTTGACCTTTGCCTGTTCAAAACGCAAGCCGAGCGTTTTGATATCGTCATTTGAAAAAACAAATCCCTCCGGTGTCGCACAGAGAATGAATCCGGCGGCAGCCAACAGAAACAGCAGAAATTTTTTCATCTTTATTTATTCTTCAGAGCTTCAATTTGCAGTCCGTCAAAGAGGAGTTTTCCGGGACGGACGTTGAGAGAACCGATGGTAATACTGACGTAACAGATAGCTTTGTTGTCAGGAACGGGAATTTCAACTTGAATTTTTTTCCAATCTTTGCCGATGGGAGCTTCCACTGTACCGGTGATCGGTTTGGAGGAAGAGACCCAGCGTCCCTTTTTATTGTTCCAGTTGATGTGCAGTTGCGCTGCGGCATTGGGATTGACTGTTTCGGCACGAAGATAAAGAGCAAATCTCAATGCTTTGCAGTTGGCGGGAACTTCGGTCATAAAACGCCAGCTGGCGGATTTTTCTTTGCCGTCGATACCTTCAAGTTTGTAATCAATACTGCGGCAGGCTTTGCCGGAAATGCCGCCGCCGGTCGTCCAGTTGAAAATGGCGGCACTGCGGCGTTCTTTCCAGTTGCTCCAGCTGCGGGCGCGGGTGGAGTCCTTTTCGGCAAGCAGGATTTTTCCTTTTTGAGACGAAACACTCCGGGCAAGACCGGAAATCGTCATTTTCTGTTCCTGCGCTTTGATCCGGCGCACCCGGGAATGGCAGCCGGGAACGCCCCAGCGGCCGACGGCATCGCGACTCCAGGTGAAATTGATACGTTCTTTTTTACCCTTATGGGCAATCGTCCGGGTGACGTTGAAACAGTCTGCGGCGGATTTACTTGAATATCCGGTCGCAGAATGGTCGATGACGGCATCGTATCCCCAGCCCTTATCATCGCGCGAAACCTTGATGGAAATGCCGGGGACGTCGATGTCAAAGCCGTGTTTTTTGTCACGGAAGACGCCCCACTGTCCCAGATCGTTGACGGCGATATGGAGCGGGATGCCGGATTTTCCGGTCAGGAACACTTCAGAAATGTTGTCAAACCAGAAATTGGTGAAAATACCTTTTGCGCGGGACTGGGAGTTGCTCAATGCTATCTGCGGATCATCCAGACGGACACGCAGATAAATTTTGTTGTCCGCTTCAAAGACTTTGAAACGCGAAGCTTTATGGACTTTGAGAGCCTTGTCGTCACTGTGCAGATAACGCCACGGCGTATTTTCCCAATCCTTTTCCTGCGGAGCTTTTTTCAAAACAGGCAGATCCAGATACTGCACCTTTTTGAATGTGCGGGATTTATCCGTTGCGTGCAGAGAGAACTCCTCTTTGAGCATATTGAGAACAAAGCGGCGGTAACGGTCGATACGCTTGGCGTAAACGCTTTTTGCGGGAACTTTTCTGCTTGCGGCATCCAGCATTTTTTCAAGGGCAATGATTTCGTCATAGGTGTAGATCGTATCAAAAATCCTGACCAGATGCGGTGAGCGTCCGCCGAGCAGTTCTTTGGCGTGCAGTTGAGCGACTTTGTACCAGTTCTGTTCTATTCTTTTGCTGAATGCTGCCATTTCAGGGGCAGCGGGACCGAAACAGTTGCGGTAAAAGGCTGAAAGTTCCTTTTCAAGATCAATATCCGGATTCCACAAAAGGTGTGCAAACATATACTGATCCTGATTGCGGATGGTGTGACTGGGTTCGATGTGTTCAAAGAACACGCCCTGCACATAGGGACGGTATTCCTTTATCAGATTCTGCATATTGCGGGTGGCGATTTCAGGAATGCCGTGGAGCTGGGAGGCAAAATCTGCAACAAAATACTGCCAGACATAGGTTTTTTCGCCGATGATCCGGGTCCAGTCTTTCATGAGACGCATACATTCGTCTCTGGGAGGTGTTCGGGGAACGATGCCTGCCCAGGGCAGCGTGATGCGGACACGCAGATTTTTCGGAACATTTTTATCCTGCGGAATGAAACGTTTGGGCGGATAGACCAGCGTGGTGATGAGTTTGCCGGGATATTTCTTTTCAATACGGCGGGCGACATTGAAAATAACTTTCCAGATAAGTTCGCCCTGTCCACGCTCGCCGTGGGGCGCGCGGAGTTTCTTGCAGCGTTCACACAGGCAGAAGTATGTCTGATAATCGTGGGGGTCGATCATAAATTCATTGCGGCGCGGGAACTGGATAACGTTCCACGGACGGTTGACACCGGCACGTTTCATCGTCTTGTCGCCGCTGAACCATGAATCGGCGAATTTGAACCACTGTTCCTCCACATCGGGGTTTGACCAGCAGAGATCATTGGGTGTTCTGCTGCCGTCTTCGAGCATTGAAAACATTTCAGGTTTGCTCTTGAGTAAATCGCTGAAATACAGCGGAACATAGGTGTGGCAACCGTAAGTCGGTGCTTTGAAACTGGTGAAACGCAAACGCAGTCCCCAGAGCAGCGTGATTTCAGAGCCGCCGTATTCATCCAGATCGGGAATGGTTTTTTTGTAGGTGCTGGTGTAACTTACACCGCGGTAATAATGCGTGCGCCGTTCATGGAATGCCGGACGGATATTTTCTTCTGCAAGCGGCAGAACGAGTTTGTTTTTGACCGGAATGAACTCACCCTCTTTTCCGGGTTCAAGAAAACGGATACCGAGGTGTTTTTCCAGAAACGTGTAGACCGTTTCAAGAGTGCCTTTTTTATCAATATTGAAAAAGAGATTGTAAATCGTGCCGCCCCGGGTCTGCGGTTCATCCACACCCGCCAGAAAGATCTTTCCGTCCTTGCGGATGGAAATAATGTGGTCGTGATCTTTGGGAGAAATCCCCGCCTTGCGGCTTTCGGGCGTTGCGCCCAGATGGAACTGTATCTTTGCGTTTGACTGCGTTTTTACAGGAACAGTGCATTTACCCGCTTTTCCGAGAAAATAAGAGAGTTCCTTTGCCGCAAACTGCACAACGGCAGAGGGATTTTTGCCTGTTACGATCTCAGCATGACTTCTGCCGTTTTCTGAAACAACCAGTTCCTGCGCCGCAAGCGGAAAAAGCACCGCCGCCGCAAAGAGAAGTAAAAATGTCTTTAAATTTTTCATTTCAAGTTGTTTTATCCTTCAGCTCTGTTCCCTATACGGGTAGATAATTACCCGTAGGGTATTGTTCTTACTTTATAAAATACTTCGCTTTTCTTGAAAAGGGTTGGGGTTTGGGGAAGGGGAAAACTTCTTTTCTCG
>SUVX01000142.1 GCA_015061725.1 Lentisphaerota bacterium | reverse complement strand
ATATATGAACGCGCTGTTCCCGACAAGGGTAGATGGTTCTTGGGGAAGGGGAAAACTTCTTTTCACGAGAAAAGAAGTTTTCCCCTTCCCCAAACCCCAACCCTTTTCAAGAAAAGCGAAGTCTTTTATAAAGTAAGAACAATACCCTACGGGTAATTATCTACCCGTATAGGGAACAGAGCCTATATGAAAAGAATTGTTATAGCCATGTCAGGCGGAGTTGACTCCGCCACAGCCGCCATTATGGCGAAAGAAGCCGGATACGAAACGATCGGAGTTACACTCCGTATGCGCGAGGATTCCCAGGAGAATTTTGCTGTGCTTGATGAAGTCACTTCCAGGCTCGGCATAAAACTTTACACCCTTGACAGAGAGCAGGAATTTCTTGACAGAGTATTGGTTCCAGCCGCCCGTGAATATGCATCGGGCAGAACCCCGAACCCCTGCTGCGAATGCAATTACTGTTTTAAATTTGCGGAACTTCTTGATTTCACCCGCAACATCGGTGCCGATCAGTTATGGACGGGACACTATGCCGTCATAAAAGAAACGAACGGAATCTATCATCTTGAGAGAGGCGTTGATTCCGGAAAAGACCAGAGTTACTTCCTCTATAAGTTGACTCAGGAAATGCTTTCAATGATTCATTTCCCCCTCGGCACGTTTGCAAAACCTGAGATCCGGGCATTTGCCGCACAAAGAGGGTTTGAATTTGCAAAAAAGCCGGACAGCCAGGATATCTGCTTTGCCGTACCGGACGAGTGCTGCGGAGAAACCTTGCGTAAAGCGGCACATCTCCCCCCCTGCCCCGGACGTTTTGTATACGAGGGAAAAACCGTCGGCAGACACTCAGGATTTCACAAATTCACCATCGGGCAGCGCAACGGACACGGTGTTGCATTGGGCAAACCGGCGTACATTTCAAAGATAAATGCAGAAAACGGCGATATCGAGTTGGTGACCGACAAAGAAAAACTCGCGTGTACATCCTTTTATATAAGGGAGTGCAATCAACTTGTTCCGGAACTGCCCGAAGACGGTTTAACGGTGCAGATCCGTTACCGCAGCCGTCCCGTCAGATGCAAAGTTTCAAAACACACCGGAGACACCTGGCAAATTTTTCCGGAAGTTCCGCTTTATGCCGTCACCCCCGGACAAGCCGGCGTGCTTTACAAAGACAATGAAGTTGCAGGAGGCGGCATTATATGCTTGTAAAACTTATTTTGATCGGCAAGCTCAAAGATCGCAGCTGGGAGTCCCACTGTCAGGAATATCTGCGCCGCCTGGGAGCTTACGGAAAAGTCGAGTATGTGGAACTGCCCGACTCCGACCCGATATCAGAAGCAAAACTCATCCAGCGGGAACTTGAACGCGACAAAGGTGCAGAAGTCGTGGTTCTCGGAGAAGAGGGCAAAGAGTACACCAGTATAGAACTCTCTCAAAAAATCCCCGCCATCAACAGAAAAACGGTCTTTATCGTCGGCGGACCTTATGGCGTTGCCGCTGAAATCAAACAGCGGGCAGACTGGATATGGTCCCTGTCAAAGATGACTTTTCCGCACGAAATTGCCCGTTTGCTGCTGTGCGAACAACTTTACCGGGCATTCAATCTTGCCCACGGCGGCTCCTATCACCACCTGTCAAAAGAGGAAAAACTGTCACAGAATAAAAAGAAATAACCAGCTCTCAAGGAGAAAAAAGGCATGAATCCAGAAACAGACTTTCAAAGAGATATTCCGGCAAAGAACATACGGAATGTGGGAGTGATTACAGAGTTTTTCGAATCAGGCTTCTTACAACTGCTTCTTGATTACGCAGAACCGCATAAACCGCACTATACCGAAGAGGAATTAGCCTGTCCCCTTGAAGTATTGAGCTACAGCGCGCCCCCTCTTCCTTCTGAAATGACACGTTACTGGAAACACTCCGGCACGAATTACCAGTTCAATCTGACTACCGAAATTTCACGTACACAATCAATATGCCCGGCAGACGGACTGATTATCTCCGTAGAGAAGGGAGATAATCTGCAGTCCATTCCGGAAGCCTTACAGAGCATCTCTGCAGAAAAACCGCTGCCTTACATGATTTTTCTTGATTATCGCAGGATAATATCTGAAGAAAGTTCCGGCCGATTGTCCGAAACAGTAAAGGTTCTTTCTGAATCCGGTTACACCGCACTTGCGCTGCAATTGCCCATTATGAAAACAGATAAAGGCTTCTGCGGCTGCGTTGACGTCATCGAACAAAAAGCCTTTCTCATCAACGGACTTTACGGAGAAGAAATCACAGAGATTCCCATTCCGGAAGAACTGGCAGATGAAGCTTTATCTGCTTATGAAAACATCATTGTTGCTGTTGAAAAAAATTCTCCTGAAATAATGCAATCCTATCTCCGGAAAAACCCGATTGCGCCGCAAAAACTGAAAGAGGCTCTCCGGAAAGAGGTTATTGCAGGACACACGCTTCCCATATTTTGCGGCATAGCACCTTATTATAAAGCCGTCTCAATATCCGGACTCGCCACTTGGAATCAGGATAAAAAAAACGGACCGGCTTTTCTGGACGCAATTGCTGATTATCTCCCCTCCCCTCTTGATGCCCCGGCGGTGCAAGGTATCAACCCGCACACGGGAGATCCGGAAACCAGAAATTGCAAAGACGAAGAGCCTTTTTGCGCCCTGGCGTTCGGAAGAGACAGCAAAACCATTGCCATTAAAATTCTTTCAGGAATCGCAGTATCCGGTGCAACCGTATACAATCCGCAAACAAAAACGAAGATACAAATAAAAGACTTGCATAAGGACATCTCCGGAAAAAAAGAGATAAAAGTCGCATTCTGCGGCGAAATGGCCTTAATTGAAGACGCCGAATTTCAAATAAACTCAGGAGATACGATTTGCTCACCGGAATTTCCGTTTGCCTTTCCCGTTTCTGAAAAAGATTACACGATGGCAATCAGAGCAAAAATTCAAGATGCAAAAGCTGAAAAGCAAATTCTGCGGCAACTGACACTCGGAGACAACAAGTTTACTGTGTATAAAAATCCAGAGAACGGTAACATACTTTTTGCTTCATCCGGCGATTGCATTTCAAATATTATCCGAATTATCACCGGAGAACTTCAAATCTCCGTCATTCCGGAAACATTCTGCAAAGAAACAATCACACAATCCGTTACTTTTGACACCCGGTCTGCGGCTCTTGATTGCGCCCCCTGCGTATTGCAACTTACCCCGCACAAATGCCCGGCAGGTATAAAAATAGAAAACAGGACAAACAATTCTATTCCCGCAAAATTGATTGATCAGATTAAAGCCGGAATCATGGAGGCATCCCATTGCGGTATTCTTGCGGGTTTTCCGATGACCGATATCAAAGTGGCGATTCTTGAAGTTGTTCTGCCCTCCCCGGCCGCGCCTGCCGAAACATTCAAAAAGGCAGGATATCTGGGAATGAAGGAAGCAGTCAGACAAGCTTGTCCCATTCTGCTTTCTCCCCGTCAGAAAATAAAAATCATCTCTCAAACGGAAGATCCGGGACTTATTCTTAATCTCATAGCCCAACATGACGGTCAGATTATCGACATTCATATGCCTGAAGAGAAAGAAAATCTGCTGATTGTCCGGGCAGATATGCCTGCTGAAGAGCTTATACCGGGGACACCTTTTATATCTGAATTACGCAATTACTCCCGGGCTCGCGGCAGTTATACAATAGAAACAACTTATTTTCACCCGGTTTCAAAGCAAACAAAAGAGAAAATTATCAAAAAAGCACAGCAATTTCTCTGACAGAGTTCTCCGGAAAAACATCTCAAAAGAGGATTTTCAAGAAAAAAAAAACGATTTTTTCACAATTTTCGTTTGACAAAACACTGTTCAGGTGATATCTTATGAAAACAGACGAGGTTAGATGCGAGTGTAGCTCAGTTGGTAGAGCATCACGTTGCCAACGTGATTGTCGCCGGTTCGATTCCGGTCACTCGCTCCATCTTTAACTCTTCTGAAAAATAATGCGAGTGTAGCTCAGTTGGT
>SUVX01000055.1 GCA_015061725.1 Lentisphaerota bacterium | reverse complement strand
CAAAATACCCCGCTTTTCTTTGAAAGTGAAAGGGGGTTTGGGGGAAAGCGAAAACCTTCTTTTCTCGTGAAAAGAAAGTTTTCGCTGTCCCCCAATCTCTCCCCCTTTACTCTCATAGAACTTCTCGTTGTTATTGCAATTATTGCCATTCTTGCGGCGATGCTTATGCCCGCATTGCAGAAAGCGCGGCAGACAGCCAAAACCAGCAGTTGTCTGAGCAATATCAAACAGCTTTCGATGGCGATATTCAGTTACGGTTCAGACAACAACGGTATAATCGTTCCCTGTCTGGTCAAACCGACCGGAGGGGCGAATGTCAACTACCGCGGACTTGTCCATCCTGATCCCGGCGGCGGCTCCGGAGCAACCAACGGGGCGTCCTGGATTTATTACGTTTGGAGTCACGTCAGCCAGGATAAAATAGGCAAACCCGACAAGGCCGATTACCGCTATGCTCAGGTTCCGAAAAAATGGGTGAGAAGTATTCTGCATTGTCCTGCTATTGCAAATCTTCCCTGGGTCATCAACAGTTCAGGAGAAGTTTTAAGTTACCGTTATCTCTACAATATTTCTTACGGAATGCCCGCATTGTTTATCGGCGGTAAAGATTATTACTCAAATGGTAACAATCTGCGGAAAGTCGGAACGAAATTCGGTACGATCAAACAGGCGGCAACCAGAGCTTTGCTCCTTGACTCCGTCAACGGCGGAAAAAACGCTGAGGGTGTTGTTACCTACACCGCAGATTTGGCAGGCGACAGTAAACAGGGCATTTTCTTTGTGCTTGATAAAAACTCCGGATACAGCAACGTTTCAACCGCACGTCACGGCAAAAGGACCAATGTCGTTTTTGTTGACGGACACGCCGAAACAGTGGATGAAAACCGTATCCGTCAGGAAATCAACACCAGCGGTTTCCCTCTCAAAGGAAAGATGTTCTGGGCAGAGGGATATTGATAAAAAAATTTACTTTTTCAACAACATATAAAGGAAAAATCAAATGAAAAAGATCTTTATTGCAATTTTCTGTCTGAGCGTTATCGGAGTTGTTCAGGCTGAACCGGTAAAACTTGACGGCGGTTGGTATCTCAACACCTGGAGTGGTTACAATCCTCTTCCTAAAATGACCACAGCCAAAGACGGCAGCATCTCTTTCACTGAAGTCAAGGGCAAGTACGGATTCGGCATATTGAACCGCAAACGCCTGACCGTCAAAGCCGGAGATACTGTTAAATTTACTGCTGTCGTCAAGGGTAAAGGCAAGATTTTCTTACAGCTCCAGAACTATGATGCCCAAGGCCGTTGGACCGGTGTCGCCGGAAGAGGCATCTGGATCGATATCCCGGCGGATTGGAAAGAAATCACAATGACTCAAAAAGTTATTGACATCAACAAGAAAATCACCGCTGCCACCGTCGTTACCACCGGTACCGGCAAAGGTCATGAACTTCAAATCAAAAATGCAACAGCAGAAGTGATCCCTGCTCCCGCAAAGAAAGCAGGAAAATAACTTATGAAAAAGTCTTTATTGTTCATTTGCGCTGTTTTTTCAGCATTTGCACTCTGCGGAGCAAAACTTGACGGAACATGGTTTTTCAACGCCTGGAGCGGTTATAAACCGCTTCCCAAAATGGTTAAGGGCAAAGACGGCAGTTTCAGTGTGACCGGCGTTACCGCAAAATACGGAACAGGTATTTTGTCAAATGTCCGTGTGCCCGCCAAAGCCGGAGAGACCATGAAGTTCACGGCTCTGGTTAAAGGCAAAGGCAAAATGTTTTTCCGTCTTCAGGATTTTGATGCAAAAAACAGATGGCTCCGTGTTGCGCCCGCCTGTGCTTATGTTGATTTGACTTCTGACTGGAAAGAGGTCACTTTAAGTGTCAAAGTTGAAAACGACAAGTCAAGAGTGACGGCATTCTGCGTTGCCTTTATCGGTGTCGGCAAAGGCGGCGAACTCGCTGTCAAAAATGCGAGTATGGAAATTGAAGCGGGGGATTATGTCGGAGATTATGTCTTTCCCCGCCACTGGAACGTATTTGCGCCCGTTGATGCTTCTGTCAAAGCGCCGCTGAACAATATTCCCGGTGCAATCGGCAAAGTCAGGGCAAAAAATGTAACGCTTGACAACGGTATGCTGCAAATGGCACCGTTCTTTCCGAAACAGAAACTCCGCAATACCGCCTGGCTCTACGGCACAATCAATGCGCCCGTTGCCGGAAAATACACCATCGGCGCCGGTGCGGACTACTTCATGGCGATTTACGTCAATGGAAAATGCGTTCTTGACACCCTTAAATCCGGCAATCAGGCAGAGCCTGTGCATTTCAGCAACCACAAGACCGTTGCCGATTTGAAAAAAGGTAAAAATATTATTGCCGTCAAGTTCCAGGCAGGCGCAAGTCAGCGCCCTGTCATCTCTCTCGGCGGAGCCAATGAGTTGCGGAATCTTTCTTCTATTCTTACTGTCGAAGAAAGATTTGTGCGCGATGATTATGAAAAGCCCGGCAAACGCAGCGGCAATCCCAAACTGATTACCGGTATCCTCACCGACGGTATTGAAGAAAAGACCGGACAGGGTGTGTATACAAAAGGCAGTGTCATCAAATTTGACCGCACCTACAATATGCCTCCGAAACTCGGCGGAAAACTTTTTGCTTTCGGTCTGCGGCTGCACAAATTCAACGGTGCCGGAAATATCACCTATACCATCGGCAAAAACACAAAACTTGTTGTCGGCAGAAGCAATGCCAAGTCAAACTTCACCATGACGGTTTTTTACAACAATAAAAAACTCAAATCTGCGGTACTTCCGGTATCTGCGCTGCCGAGTGATATCATCTTTGCTTTTGACGCCAATGAATATTATGTCAATGCGATGAGTTTGCAGGACAGCAAACTGCGCGCTGTCAACGGACGGGCAGTCTTTGCCGAAAAAGCGCCGTTTACCGCTGAAATCAAAGTCAATGCGCCAAGCGTGACAGTTGATGAATTTTTTGCCGGACTTGCCAAACGCGAAGTCAAGAGCAATACCGTCCCCTTCAAAGTTGCACTGGATTCAACTTTTGATCCCGTAAAAGCCGGATGGCGTCTTGCCTGGGCGGATGAGTTCAACGGCAAAGAGGTTGATTGGAAAAACAACTGGATGAACTCCCCCTGGGCACCCGAACCGCGCAACCGTGAGATGGCGTATCTCAAAGACGGCAAACTGCATATCAAAGCCGTTTTTACGCCCGATCCGAAAAATCCCGGAAAATTCAAAGGACGTACTGTCGGTCTTTACAGTCAGAAGCGTTTCAGTTACGGTTACTATGAAGCCAAAGTGCGTTTTACGAAAAAGCCCGGCTGGTGGGCGGCATTCTGGATGCTGGATGAAGGACGCAACATGGCTGCCGGCGGCGGCTATGAAATCGATATCTTTGAAGACTACTCCACCCGCAGCGGCAAAAATGTTGTTGCCAACAATCTTCATGTGAACTTCGGACCGGGCAACAGAAGTTACGGTTATCACTTCACCGTTCCCGGCAGTCTGGATAACTTCTATATCGTCGGCTGTAAGTGGACGCCCTTTGAAGTGTCTGTTTACATCAACGGCAAACTGGTGCGTTCCAGTTCCCGCCACAGTCCCTATCAGTCTGTAACTTACGATGCCATCAACCACGGATTCTGTACCACCACCCTCTACCTTTGTCTCAGCGGACAGTGCGGCAGTTCCGGCGGCAGAGCAGGTACTGCAGGCAATGAGGAATTTGTTGTTGACTACGTTCGCGCCTATGCTTATCCCCATCAGTTCGACCCCGAAATCACGGTGACGGAAAAACCGTCAAAGTCCAATTTTAAACTGGGAGAAAAAATCGTCTTCAAGGCCGTTGCCAAACCGTCAAAGAAAACGAAATCCAAAATCAAAACTCTCTATCTCTTTGACAACGGCAACCTCATTGATTACAAAGAGGGCAGCAGCGCAAAATTTGAATTTGCTGTTGACGAAAAGCACTACAAAGATACGATCTGGGCAGGTGCCGGGCGCAGTTTGAGAAAGTCCGTTTTTGACGCCTATCCCCACTTCTTCGTGATCGCTGCTCAGGATGAAAAGGGCAACGTGGTCAGTTCTCCGCTGTTCCCTGTCATCGTTGATATGGGCAAGAGTACGCCTTACAAGGGAAAGATTGCCGTTGTTCCCGGCAAGATCGATACGGCGAAATTTGATGACGGCGGTAACGGCAATGCCTCTTACAAGCAGAAACGCCGCGGCGGAACTTTTCCCGTCGGACAGGATAAACTTTTCTCGCGCAGAAAACTCAACTTGCGTGAGTGCGGCGAATGGGCAAACTTCACATTCAAAGCAGAGAAAGCCGGAAAATACGATATTTCTCTCAATCGTGACAAATACCGTCTGTACTATCCCATCCGTGCGATGGTCTTGATCGACGGCGTTTACGCCGGTGACCTGGTGGCGGATAAGTTTGTCAAAACCGCCGTCCTCAAAGGCGTGAAACTTTCTGCCGGAACTCACCGCCTGACTCTGATGTCCGCCTGTACCTATGGTATCTGGCCTCTGTCGCTGGAGTTTAAAATTTCAAAGTAACAAATTTTTACAGGCGGCAGAAATGCCGCCTTTTTGATATAAAAAAAAGTTCATGGGTAAATATCAGTTATGATCAATGTCAAAGATTTCGGAGCCAAAGGTGATGGCATAACCAAAGATACTGCCGCAATCCAGAGTGCGATCAATGCCGGTGGAATGGTGTATTTTCCTGCCGGAGTATATCTGTCGGGAACTCTTTATCTGAAATCCAACGGCGGACTTTATCTTGAAAATGGAGCCGTATTGAAAGCAAGTCCGGATATGAGTGATTACAATGCCGATGACTTCTGTTCCCAGAACCGGGTCTTTGAGAAAGAACTTGTTTCCGGCGCACACTTCATCACCGCCGTTGAACAGGAAAATATCTGTATCTGCGGCGGCGGACGCATCGACGGCAACCGTCAGGCTTTTTACGGAACGGCAGATGAAAAAATTGAGTGTGACCGCTTTGAAAACGGCCATTTCCCGCGCGAAGAACTGGAACGCTCCCGGCGTCCGGGACAGATGATTTTTTTCTGTGAATGTAAAGATGTTGCCATCCGTGATATGCAGCTGTACCACGCGCCTTACTGGACTTGTTTTCTGCACGGCTGCGAAAATGTCCAGCTGCGCGGATTGCGTATCCTCAACGATCAGCGCACGCCCAACGGCGACGGTATCGACATTGACTGCTGCTGCCGGGTGACGGTCAGCGACTGTATCATTGATACCGGAGATGACTGCATCACGCTGCGCGGTTCGGATTACGCCTTGAAAAACAAGCGTCCCTGTGAACTGATAACGGTCACCAACTGTATACTGCACACCAACTGCAACGGCATACGCATCGGTGTCGGCAACGGAACAGTCCGCAATGCTGTTTTCTCAAATATCGTGTTCAGTCATTGCCGGACTGCGGTGGGAATCACCTCAAACTACAATCCCGATCCTGCTTTCGGCGTACAGATAGAGAATATCAGTTTTGAAAATCTGCAGATCGGCGCACACCGTCCGTTCTGTATTTTAAGTCAGGTGCGCGGTGCCACGCCTGAACCTGCGGCAAAAGAGATCCGCAATATCAGTTTCCGCCACATCCGGGGCTGCTTCAAGCGCAGCAGTTACATCAGCGGCTGTGCGGAGACGGGGATTGATAATATCTCCTTTGAAGATGTGGAACTTGTCTGTCACGGCAGTATACTGAAACAGAAAAGCGATATTGCCGGACCTTTCGGTTCATGGGATCCGTTCCAGCCTGAGGGGATGATTTATATTTCACACGCAAAAAATATCCGTTTGAACAATGTCAGAATCTCAGGAGAAAAAGAATTTCTCGACCTTTGGAAATATGCAGTTATCACCTATAACAGTAAAAATGTGACTTTAAAAGACTGCGCTCTTCCCAAAGAAATCCTGCAAGGGTGAAATATCTCTTTCGGGGACTTGTCAAATTGTCCGGAACAGGTTATATTATCCCGCAGGTAATTTCACAACTCCAAGGAGGATACAACCATGTTTTTTGACCCTGTATATTTTCTGTTTGCTCTGCCCGGACTGCTGCTGGCGCTGTGGGCTTCGGCAAAGACTAAAATGACCTTTGAAAAATATTCCCGTACAGGTGCTTTTTCAGGTATGACGGGCGCACAGGCGGCGGCAAGACTGCTGTATGCTGCGGGCATAACCGATGTGAAAATAGAACCTGTCAACGGATTTCTTTCTGACCACTACGACCCCTCATGCAAAACGCTGAGATTGTCGGAGTCGGTTTATGATTCAAGCAGTCTTTCAGCCATCGGCGTTGCCTGTCACGAAGCGGGACACGCCATTCAGCACGCGACAAATTACGGTCCTCTGGGGTTGCGCAGTTCGCTTGTGCCGGTCATCAATCTGACCAGTCCCGCCTCTTACATCCTCATTCTGGCTGGAGCCCTTTTAAGTGCGCCGGGGCTCATTAAAATCGGTATCATCTGCTTTGCGATGGCGGTGGTGTTTGCCATTGTGACATTGCCTGTTGAATACAACGCAAGTGCGCGTGCCAAAAGTCTGATGGTGCAATGCGGGATCGTTTCTCCGAATGAAGCGCAGTCCGCCGGAGATGTTCTCAATGCCGCTTTTTTAACGTATGTGGCTTCAGCCGTATCATCACTGCTGACACTTCTTTACTACGTCTGGCGTTTTTCTTCAGACAGAGATTAAACATCAATTCAGGAGTTTTTGTTATGAAAAAAACATTGTTTATTCTTCCTTTTCTTTTGAGTGCAGTTATTGCCGCGCCTGCCCGAAAAGCGGTGCGGGATGCTGAAATTTTTGAACCGGCTGATGACAATATCAGGCGTTGTGTCAATATCATGCCGCCGAAAGTTAAAACCATTGCCTGTATTGCGCCCGGCTCTTTCCCCAACAGCCGTTTTCACAGAAAAGGCGTGGAACTGCTCCGTCAGGCGGGATATAAAGTCAAAGTCATGCCCCATGCCTTTGTGCGGCAGAAAAAAGTTTCACAGGCGCCGCTTGAAGGCAGACTCAGCGACTTTTATCAGGCGTGGAACGATCCTGAAGTGGATATGATTTTCTGTATCCGCGGCGGCAGGGGCAGCGAAGAGGTGATGGATAACATCAACTGGAAAAAACTCAAACACCGCCCGGATCTTTATTTTCAGGGATACAGCGATATCACATTGATTACGGCGGCACTTCTTGCCAAAGGCAACGGACACCCGATAGCCGGTCCCATGGCGGGCGCGCTTTCAGGATTGGATGCTGAGAGTCTTGACGTCATGAGAAAAATCCACCACGGAAAACAGGTGGGACCTGTCAAACTTGTTCCCCTTGTTCCCGGTGATTGCAAAGGCATGGTTTTTGCCGGACTTCTGCACCGTCTGGCAGTTCTGACTGATAAACCTTATCTGCCCTCAGTAAAAGGACGGATCATTTTCATTGAATCCGTCGGAGCAACGGCGCAAAAGATCAGAGAGCAGCTGGATACGCTTTTGAAGAAAAAGTTTTTCAATGGTTCTGCCGGAGTGGTATTCTGTCAGTTTGTCCGCACGGCGCCGAAACAGGAAATAGAGAAAATTCTCAGAGAATACGCTCCGAAAATCGGAACGCCTGTCTACATGGGATTTCCGTTCGGACACACTTCAAAATCATATTGTCTTGACTTTACCCGCACAGCGGTCATAAAGAACAGCGCCGTCACCTTTCCGGCAAAATAACAGCGCACCGTTTGAAACAAACCTTATGGACCTTATGGACCTTATGGACCTTATGGACCCCACCGCCTTAAAAAAAGACGGTGTCGCCGTCGAGGGCGAGGCGGGCGTTGTAACGGGCGGCGATTTTTTGCTGTTCGGATAAATCCAAAGGCCAGAGGGTACGGGCGCGGTGGTCAAAGTAGACAGGAACATTTTCAGAGATGTTGCCGGTTTGGATCAGCACTTTGCGTATGGAGTCAAACATTTCCGGATCGCTGTGTTCAAAGATGCGCCAGTCGTGCGGTTCTGACATGGTGGCGTCCCAGATGATACCGTCGATTTTTGTTTCACCGATGAGGCGGCGTGCTTTGGTCAGCATCCATGCCGTATCAAGGGCGTAAAGAAGTGTTTTCCCGTTGCAGGAGATGAGATAATTGAAAGTCTCTTCTTTCAAATCTGTTACGGCGTGATTGGCGGGTAAAGTTAAAAAGTGAACATTTGCCACATCAAATTCATCACCTGATGCAATCGGATGAATGCGGCAGAAATCTTTGACCTGTTCGCACGCCTGAATTGTACCGTAAAAGTCGATCATCCGTCCGGCGGAAATTTCTTTGATCTGTTCTGTGTTGAAGTGATCGCTGTGACTGTGGGTATTGACGATGGCAGTGATTTTTGAAAAATCCGCACCGAAGCGCTTGAGGGAAGCGCAGACAGTCGGACCGCAGTCAAGCAGAATATGATCTTCAAGCAGAGAAGCCGTGCTGCCCAATACGTCCGGTTCGCCGTAGCGCGACCAAACATGATCGGCGGCACCGGTTCCGAGGAACAAGAGTTTCATAATAACTTTCCTGAAAAATTATTTTTGGGGATCGAGTTCTTCGTGGTTGACGGATTCGCGGGTACGTTGGTTGCTGTGACCGTCAATGTAGAGAAAGTTTGCGGCGCCGTTGTGGCGGCGGGGGATAATTTTTTGAGCAGCGGCGGTACCGTTGACAGTTCCCCAGACATTCTTCCAGTAATATTCATCTGCGGGACCGACTTGACCGGGTTCCTGAATATAGGGCATGGGGGAATCGTACATGACGGGAGTTACGGATGCTTTTTTAACCTGTGAAATTTTTACGAAATGGTGTTTGCCGCTTGTGACTTTACCGCCTGCCCAGAGATTCCAGGCATAATTGGTTACGCCCCACTTGGCATCAATTTTGACTTCGGATGGACAGACAAAAATCTTTTTCTGTTTAAGCCATTGAACATCGTAGTTGAATTCCGCTTTGCGTGCTGCGGGGAAATAGAGCAGGACTTGGAGAGTCCAGTTCGGACATTCACCGGACCATGATGTTTCAGTCTGGGGCAGATAGCCGTGAAAATCCTCAATATACTGATTGGTAGCAAGACCGATTTGTTTCATCATATTGGTACAGCTGGCGGACTTGCCGCGTTCACGGGCCTTTTGCAGTGCGGGCAGAAGCATACCTGCCAAAATGGCGATAATGGCAATTACGACCAGCAGTTCAATCAGGGTGAAACGGTACTTGCGGGACAAAATATTTTTTTCAATCATTTTCTTTCCTCCTGAAAACAAGTTATTTTGTTTCTTCAATCTGTACAGTAAAGTCATCAAAAACAATTTTGCCGTCAGCTTTTGCCGGACCGACAAAGGGAACGATACGGACATTTTCAAGTTCCGGAGACCAGGTGTAAAGCACAAATTCTTTCCACTCTTTTGCGGGGGCAAATTCTTCAGATTCCGTTAACTTTTCAGACAGCCATGCGGGCTTGGCACTCTGCCATTTGGTTGTAACTCTTAAAGCATCGCCCTTGTAGAAACCTGAAACTTTGACTTTGCGTTTGCCTTTTCCGGGCAGTCTGAAAATGTTGAATGCAGAGGATTTTTCTCCGACAGCAAGGGCCGGGGTGTTGTTTTTGCCGCCCTTTTCATCACGGGAGATGTTTTTTCCGCTTTTGATCCACATGGTGCGGGGGGTGTTGAAGTGGTAGTTGACAACCGCCTTGCCGAAGTTGAGTTTATCCCATCCGGCATATTTATCCACTTTTTCAAGCTGCACGGTAAAGTCGTCAAAAATGATTTTTCCGTTGGCTTTGACCGGGCTGATAAAGGGAACAATCCGCACCTTTGCAATTTCGGGCGTGTTGGTGTAGAGGACAAATTCTTTCCATTCTTTTGAGGGAGCAAAGACGGCGGAAGAGGTGAGTTTTTCAGACAGCCATGCCGGTTTTGCGCTCTGCCATTTGACGGTGAGCTTCAAACCGTCCCCCTTGTAGAAACCTGAAATTTTAACTTTCCGTTTTCCCTGTCCCGGCAGAGCAAAGATGTTGAATGCAGAGGAGTTGTTTCCGACAGCAAGGGCAGGGGTGTTGTTTTTGCCGCCTTTTTCATCACGGGAGATGTTTTTTCCGCTTTTCATCCACATTGTGCGGGGAGTGTTGAAGTTGTAAGTAACAACAGGCTTGTCAAATTTAACTTTTTGCCAGGCGTCAAGTTCAGCAGCGGTGTAGTTGGCTGTTTCAATTTTAATGTTGTCCCAGAAAACTTTTCCGGTGTTGCTCTTGGAGGAGCTTAAAATCAGGATCATGTTGCATCCGGCGACTTCCGGGGCGCGGGAGTACAGAACAAAAGTTTTCCATTCATTCTGGATCTCAGTCACGATGAATTTGTCAGAACTGGAATAGCTGCTTGGCATCCAGCGGTTGTTCTTCTGGTAACTTACCGTCGCTGTGACGGGGGCGCCGACGGCGATTCCTGAAGTCTTTACCTGAACGGTGACTTTGTAGATTTTTCCGGGAACGGCAGCCATGCCTTTGAGCCAGCAGAGAGACAGTTTGCGCGCACCTTCAAGGTCCTGAACCAGAACGCCGGAATTATTCACGCCGCCCTTGGCCTGCCAGTACATTTTGCCGCGTTTGGAAGACTCCTGCCACTTTGAAAATCCGGCGGCGGATTTGTCGGCATTTCCGTCAAAGAGGATTCTGTCAAAGGTCAGTTTTTTGCCGTCTTCGCGCAATTTCTGATTCTTTTTCCAGGCGACAAAAATCGGTTTTTTCTTCAAAAATCCGTCAAGGAAATATTTTGCTCTTGCTTTGTTGGTGGAAAGTTCAACGGTTTTTCTCAAGAGTTTTTCACACTCTTCAATCATTTCAACGGGCATGGCGTCAAGATAAGAGGAGTTGCCCCAGTTGAGATAGGTCCATGCGGCTTTGAACCAAGGGGTTTCCTGAATTTCTTTTGAGGTCCAGAATTTTTCAAGACGGTCAAAATAAGCTTTGATGTACGGGGCGGCTTCGGGACCTACGGCGGCATTGCACCACTCGTTGATGAGGTCTTCGGGATTCTGATTGATATTCCAGGCAAGTTTGAGCCAGACGTAGATTTTGATGGAGTCGTGCCAGTCGCCTTTGGGGTAATATTCTCCGCTCAAATAACGCACGTTGTTAGCATACATCCATTTGAGCTGTTTTGCCAGATGGCGGGTGTAAACGCGGGGCAGGTCGTAGTTCTGACCGTAGGCGTACTCGTACCAGCCGATGTGACCTGAGACGATTTTGTTCCAGCGCGCCAGCAGATCTGCGGTGAACTTTGCGCGTTCGGGATTGATGCGCTGAATGGTGTCATAAGTGATTTCAGGAACGATATTTTTTGGGAGCTTTGCAATATTTTCCGGCGGTTCAGCAACATCACCGTAGGCGGAAACTCCGAAAAGCGTGTCAGGACGTTTTTGGGCAATCGCCGCACAGAAATCAAGATACGTTTTTGAACGGTGGGGACGTCCGAGATAATTTTTTCCTTTGTCAATGGCAAGACAGCGTGCGCACTCGCAGTGATTGCCTCCGTCATTGACAGCAAGAGAACAATGTTTGGCGTTTGCGGGAATTTCTTTTAACGCCGCCTCAATGATTCCGGGGGCAGTCATGCAGGGCTGCCACCAGATACCTTCATTGGGCTGGGGAACAAAACGCTTTCCGTTGAGAATCGGATAAAATTCAGGATTGCTTTTGCCGAATTTTCTGACAGGAATGATATTCAGCAGATTGTGGAAACAATGGTATTTTTCATGGAAACATCCTTTGTTGTCAACCATCCAGTGATAGTAAATCGCGGGGAGTTTGCTTCTGTGACTGCCGCCGCCGAGAAACCGCCGGATGAAAGAGGGCTGCTGAGAAATTTCTTTGCGCGGCACTTTGATTGTCTTGTGTTTGGGAATTTCTGTACCCAGCGGACCGGGGAAGAGCCAGCGCACGCCAAGATAACGTTCAAGAAATTCCGAACAGGCATATTCCAGACCTCTTGACGAACCGGCAGTTAAAAGAATTTTGTTTTTTCCGGGAAAGGTGATGGTAAAGGCTTCAGTATCCATCTTTCCCGGAGGAGTGATTTCAAGCTGAATGATATTTTTTGCTGAGGAACTTTCACCGACAGTCAACTGTGCGCCGGTACTCTTTTTGATATAATCCGCGAGACGCGCGGCACTCTGTGCGCTGCTTGACGGAAAAATCCGGATGCTTTTTGAGTCGTCATTGGCTTTGGAATAAACGATTCCCGCCACGGCTCTGCCGTTTTCGACGATGGTGACGCTTGCGGCAAGTACCGCAGGCAAGAGGAACATTAAAAAAATTGTTTTTCTCATGTTTTTTCTTCCTTTTTTTATTTTGTGTTGATGTTAGAATTTATTGATATATTTTTTAATAAAATCATCATATCTTACTGCCGTTTTTGAGAAAAAAGTTTCGCAATTTTCTCAGGGACTCAGGACCTCTGCCCCCGCGGATTTCAAGAATCAGGGGAACGTGCGGCAGAGTTCCGTCCTGCCATGCCATGAAAAGACTGCCGAGACTGATTAGTTTGCCGAAAGGTTCTGTCAAAGCCTGATGATTGAGCATTTTGCCCGTTTCATCAATCGTGACCTGGTGCAGATGACAGCCGTTGATCCGCGAATTGAAAAGAGCCAGATAATCGCTGACGTTATAAGTCTTTGAAAAAGGTGCATTGTTGCGGGCATGACCGATATCAAGGTGAAGTCCCGCCGGGATTCCGCGTTCAATGAGTTTATCCGCAAAGGAAATGACTTCCTGCGGCGTATAGCCGAAACCGCGTTCCATATCATCTTTTTCACCGGGATTCATGTGCAGGTTTTCTATACCGATTTGTATGCCTGCTTCTGCCAGAGGTGAAAAAATTTCAGACAGGATATCCAATATATTCTTTTCATTGGCGGCATACGCACCGATACTGATCCGGGGGACATGAAAAGTTATCCGGCAAGCGTTGAAGAGCTGAGCTGTTTTAACGGCTTCTTTTAATGCTTCCTGCCCCGTCCAGCGGTTGTTTTCCCATTTTATATCCGGAAAATGAATTGAAAAACTTTTTCCGCCGTTTTGACGCCAGCGTGAAAGAAGTTCCTGAAACAGCTTGAACTTTTCTTCATCAAGAGCCGTATAACGCCATTCCAGAACGGGAACTTTTTCCTCAATGGCAAATTGCAGTATTCCGAAGGGATCGGACATGGTTGAAAGCCCGAGATGATTCAGAAATTCCTGTTTCTGTTCTCTGCTCCAACGGCGGAAATCAGCAGACGGAAAACTCACATTTTCCCTGCGCCATACGTTGTCATGATCCAACTCAAAAAAGACGATTGCCGGCGGACCGCCGATCGCTTTATCGGGGTCCAGTCCTCTGACCGCAGCGCAGGGAATGCCCGCCATGCGGTGATTTTTGTCATAATGTTCATGCCCGTATACGATTTGAGAGATGATACCGTTGCGGTGGGCTGCCGCCAGCAGCAAACGGTCTTCTTCAGGAAAATTCTGCGGCGGATAGTGTGTGACAGCCAGCAGATTCTTTTTGTTCCCCTCTGCCAGAAGACGGAGAAGAAGCACTCTTGAATCGCTGCTTAAAATGCCCGTTGAAGAATCCAGCATAAGAACTCTGTCATCACAGCTTGAAGTTGTCAGGACTTTCTGCGCCTGCGGATCACAAGTCCGTCTTTCAGCATTGCCCGGCGTGTGGAAAAATTTGCAGGAAAGAGTTTTTAATTTTTTCACCAGTCTCCGGGCGGCGGGATATGTGCCTTTTGCCGTCATGTCTCCTGCGCAGACAATATGTGAGACGTGCTGTTTGCGGATTTGTTCAACAGCCCAGTTGAGTACCTTTTCTTTTGCCGTATTGTCAGAATCGGGCAGGTGCAGATCGGCAAGCACGGCAATTTTTCCGGGAGAAACGGGAGGATTGGAGAGGTCAAACTCCATACCGTCCTCAGCCAGTTCGCAAGAGTAAGCGGGACTGCCGAGGGCACGGTAGAATTTTTCAGCACAGCCGTTCCATCTTTCTGAGATGTGTACGCCGATAAAGCGTTCAATCGGGAGTTGTTTCAACAATTTTCCTGCAAGAGCTGCCGGATAATGCTGACACTCCATGACGCAGACGGCACTTTTTTCAAATGCCTGCAGGGGGAAATCATGCAAATCACTGCTCAAATCTCCGGTGAAAACAACTCTTTTCCCCTCAGCTTCAACCAGAAATGCCCAGCAGGGATAATGCATGTTTTCGTTTGACATGTGATCGGTCTGAAATGCCGTTACTTTCAAGTTGCCGTCATCAAAAAATGCTCCGGCACGGACTTCTTCAAAAGAAACCAGTTCAGGAGGGCAGGGGCGGTGTGTTGAAGCCATGAAACCTGCTACACCGTCAATGCAGGATTTTTCAGGCAGAAAAACGCGCGTGAATTGTCCGGGAACGGGACGTTTGACGATAGACTTGAGCAATCCGGGCAGTCCGCCCGTGTGATCTTCGTGGGAGTGACTGATAAAAACCGCTTTTAATCGCTCAAAAGGAATATTTTTTCTGATGAAAAGCGCATTGACAGGAGCGCCTGCTTCAAACAGATAATCTCCCTGACTTGTCGAAAGCAGCAGCGCAGAACAGAAACGCTTCTGTCCCGGATCGCCGTGACTTGTTCCCAAGGTGATCAACTTCATATTTTATTCCCCTTTTGCGGATTATTTCATATCTTCTGTAAAATGATAAACTTCTGCTCCGGAAAGAACTTTTCCCCGGAATTTTGCTGAAATCCCGGTCGGAACTTTGACGGTGTAACGGATCTTGCCGCTCTCTTTTTCCCAGCGGAGAAAGATGCCGCGGTACTGTACTTCCATAAAGGAGAGCGTTCCGCCCGGGTGAGGATCAATATTAAAATCAGGCGTTATTCCTGCGGCGACACCGATAATCCAATCCAGAACGGCGCCGTAGGCGTAATGATTGAAAGAGTTCATCTCAGGATTCTGAAAACCGTTTTCAGGCGTCCAGCTGTTCCAATGTTCCCAGACCGTTGTTGCGCCGTTGAGAACTGAAAACAGCCAGGAGGGATAAGTCTTTTGTTCAAGCAGTGCCCACGCCGTATCGGTATAACCGTTCTTTGAAAGCGCGTGCAGCAAATGCGGCGTACCGAGAAATCCCGTTGAAAGGTGTGTGCTGCGTTTCAAAAGAACGTGGTCATTGAGATTTTTTGCCGTCTCTTTGATTTTTTCAGCGGGGAGCAGATCAAAATCCAGCGCAAGTGCCATACCTGTCTGCGTGGTAAGATTATCAGCAAAACGGGTGTTGAAATATTCTCTTTCTGCAGAATAAATTTCTTCAAACAACGGGATATCTTCATTTTTTTCAAGGATTTGCGCCATTTTCAGGGCAAGACTTGAAGAATAAGCAAGAAATGCTGCGCCAAGAAGTTCTTTTGAGGTGTCTTCATTGGAGTTGAGCCAGTCTCCAAAATGGGATTCCGGCACTTTACCCTGCTGAAAATCCTGCCAACGGACGAGAATGAATTTTTTGACGGCATCGTAATTTTCTTCAAGAAAATACTTTTCTCCCGAAAAACGGTAAAGTTCCCACGGACAGATCACACCGGCATCCGCCCAGCCTGTGGCATTGGGGGTTCTGAAGCGTGCCACCTGCGGCGCAACGATGGTGAAATACCCCTTTTCATTCTGTGCCAGACGTACATCTTTGAGCCATCTGCGGAAAAAGCGTGTGCAGTCCGAAAGATACAGCGCGGCTTTCACAAAAACCTGAGCATCTCCCAGCCAGCCGACACGTTCATCGCGCTGCGGACAATCCGTCGGCACATCCAGCGCATTGCCCAGCCAGCCCCGGCGGATGTTGGCGACAAGTTTATTCAAAAGTTCATCAGAAGAATCAAATTCAAGATGCAAAGGCATATCCGAGTGGATCACCTGTGCCGTTACTTCAAAGTCGGATACGCCCTCTACTTCAATATAACGGAACCCGTGAAAAGTGAACTTGGGTTCATAAGTCTCTTTTTTGCCTGAGGCAATAATGGTATTGGTTGATTTTGCCGAACGCAGATTTTCAGTATAAATTCTGCCGTCTTCATCCAGCACTTCGGCGTGACGGATGGTTATGACTGTGCCGTGGGGAGCTGAAAAAGTGATTCTTTCTCTGCCGGTGATATTTTCTCCGAAATCAACGATGCCGTCTTTGATGGCAAGGGGAGATATTTCTCTTGTTCTGCGGACGGGAACGCCGTCAAAGGGTTCAATTTTTAAATCAAGTTCCTGCACACCTGCCGGGTGCCAGTCCTGCCAGTTTGCGGTAAAATCGCAGGATTCCCCCATGTAAATATCGCTGTAACGCAAGGGACCGTTTGAGGAACAGAGCCACTTTGTATCGGCAGTGATTATTTCTCCCTGCGGCAGAGTTATACGGCAGAACAACAGAGAATTGCGGGTTTCAACGCCCCACTGCGTGCCGTGAATGGTTCCGGCATACCAGCCGTCGGCAAGCAGAACTTCAAGTTCGTGTTCCCCCTCTGAAACAAATTGCGTATAAGAATTGTATTCCGCACGGTAATTGTAATCGCACCAGCCGGGCGTGAAAATATTTTCTGTGATTTGTTTTCCGTCCAGATGTGCTTCATAAAGTCCAAGTGCCGAAAGCTGCAGGCTGATTTCTCCCGCAGAAGAGGTGAACTTGCGTCTGAAACATGTAACCGGTGCCAGAAGTTGACTTTCCTTTTGCGGATCTGTCAGCCAATTCTGCTTTTCAAATATCATCATTTTCATATCCGTAATTAAAATAACATCCGTCAGTATAATATTATAGTCAAAAAAATACAGAATACCTTAACTATTCTGCCTGAAAATAGCATTATTTCGGAATTTTGCAGAATTTCAACGGAGATATACCGTATTTCTTCTTGAAAATCCGCGAAAAATAATTGCTGTCAGAGAATCCTGAAGAGTACGCCGCTTCTGAAACAGCCATGCCGTTGCAGATTTTATCGGCGGCATCCTGAAGACGGAGTTTGAGCAGATACTCCACCGGTGTTTCCCCTGTGGCATTTTTAAAGTGCCGGGTGAATGAGGATTCACTCATGCCGCTTTCACGGGCAAGTTGCGGAATCAGAAGTTTTTCTTTGAAATGCAGGTGCATTTTACCGATCGCCTCAGAAATGCGGGCAGGCGTTTTATCCGGTGCGGCACAGGATTTGTTTTCGGCTCCCAGCAGAATCGGGATCAGCTGCAGAAAGGCTCCGTAAACGCCCAGTGTCGCTCCGGGAAGATTTGCTTTCTGTCTTTCCCAGGCGGGCATGAGGATACTTTTGACCTCTTCAAGTTCCTTATCCGCAAGGTGAAGATGCGGATAAAACTGCATCTTGTGACAGAACTCCGAACGGATGCGGAACAGAGAAGTGAAATCCTTGTCTGCAAAGATGTCCTGATAGGGAAAAGTCAACTTTTCAAGCATAAAAAGAACATTCATAAGAGAGACGTTTTTTTCGTTCAGATAGCGGTGATTGCCGCCCCGGGGAATGAACATCACATCGCCTTTGCTTATGGTTTTTGAACTGAAATCCGTTTCATAAACACAACTGCCGTCAAACATGATGGCTATTTCTGTAAATTCGTGGCTGTGCCATTGCAGATTACAGCTGCTCTGCGTATAAAACAACTGAACCGGCAACGCCCGGTTTGAAAAATGTCCCTCTGATGTCAGCAGCATAAAAATACCCCGTTGGTTTTCTATTGAAATATAATGCCGGAAACTCTTTAAAGCAAGTCCCGCCAAAGGCGTGTTCAGAAAAAAACAGCATTTTTCAGTACAGTTGTCGGCACTCTTTATTGAAAGCGTGTCTTTTCTGTGGAAAGATTTTTTCAGTGTGCTTTTTTTTACTTTGAAAAAAAACGCAGTTGAAATTGTGCGTGAGTTGGGTTATTTTACTCTGCGGACAAAAAATCTGTTGAAAAAGATGAAATTTCTCAAGGTACAGAAAATGAGTAAAAAAATAATTGCGGGATTCGGAGAAGTCATGCTCCGTTTATGTCCTCCGGGAAAAATGCGTTTTGCACAGGCTTTTCCGGGTCCTCTTGAAGCCACTTTCGGCGGCGGAGAGGCAAATGTCTGTGCTTCGCTTGCCATGCTGGGCTTGAAGTCCAGGTATCTTACGGCTCTGCCTGAAAATCCTGTTGCTTTATCCTTTGCCGGTGAAATGCGCGGATTCGGCGTCGATACAGAACGTATCAAATATACCGCAACCGGCAGGATGGGAGTCTACTATGCTGAACATGGAGCAGCGCAGAGAGGCTCCAATGTTGTCTACGACCGCGAAGGCTCCGTTATTTCCCTTGCCGGACCTGAAGATTATGATTTCAAATACATGCTTGAGAACTGCAGTCATCTGCACATCAGCGGCATTACGCCCGCATTGAGCGAAAAGGCATTCCTTTCAACACGGGAAATCGTCAGAACAGCTTCTGAAATGGGAATAACCGTCTCTTGTGACTTGAATTTCCGCAAAAAACTCTGGCGCTGGGATATCTCCTGCACGCCTTCTGAACTTGCCGCCCGGTGCATGGGGGAGATCGTTCCTTATGCGGATATCATCATCGGTAATGAAGAGGATGCCGGAGATGTGTTTGATATTCATTCTTCCGGAAGTGCGATCGAACAGGGAACGTTGAATACGGCGGGCTATGTTGAAGTTGCTCAGAAACTTGCCAAGCGTTTCACCAAAGCAAAATTTGTCGCCATCACTCTGCGCGAAAGTTTTTCAGCGGATCACAACAACTGGGGCGGTATGCTCTACTCCTGCGCTGAGAAAAAAGCCTTTTTTGCCCCCCTGAACGCTGAGGGCGCATACGCTCCCTATGAAATCAAAAATATTGTTGACCGTTTCGGCGGCGGAGACTCTTTCTGCGCAGGACTTATTTGTGCGCTCAACAGCGGGGAATACTCATCTCCTCAAGACGCCATCCGTTTTGCGGCGGCGGCAAGCTGTCTGAAACACTCCATTAAAGGCGACTACAATTACAGCAGTTTTGAAGAAGTCGTTTCTCTGATGAACGGCAGTACATCCGGGAGGGTCAAACGATGAATTTTGAAAAATGTCTGGAGTCTTCTCCACTTATTGCCATTTTGCGGGGAATCACCCCGGCGGAGATTCCCGGCGTATGCGATGCGCTTTTTGAAAACGGTATCATGCTGCTTGAAATTCCTCTTAACACGCCGGATGCTTTAACTTGTATTGCTGAAGCGGTCAGGTATGCCGGAGACCGTCAGCTTATTGGTGCAGGTACTGTTCTTTCTTCTGAAGATGTCTGCCGCGTCAATTCTTCAGGCGGCAGGTTTATCATTTCTCCCAATACCGATACGGCGGTCATCCGCAAGACAAAAGAACTCGGACTTATTTCAATTCCCGGTTTCTTTACACCGACTGAGGGGTTTACTGCAATTGCCGCCGGTGCGGATTATCTTAAACTTTTTCCCGCAGGATGCATGGGAAAAGGCTATGTCAAAGATTTACAGGCCGTTATTAAAAAGCCGATCCTGGCTGTCGGCGGGATCAGTGAGGAAAATTTGAAAGACTTTCTTTCTGTCTGTCCCGGTGCGGGAATCGGCAGTGCGCTTTACAAAAACGGCAAAAGTGCGGAAGAAGTCCGTGAAAGCGCCCGCAGACTGATGGCTGTTGTCAAAGCGTAAAACTTTAAAGTATAAAGGAATATAAAAAATGAAGTTCGGTTATTTCAAACACTGGTTCCGTCCACCCTATGCCTTTGCAGAATTTCTCAAAAGCGAGGGATACGATATTGAAGAAATTGATTACTCTCTGCCCGGTTATCTTGATAAATACGATGTCGCCATCGTTGAACAGAACGGCTTTAACGATTATATTGAAAACGACGAACCCTACATTGCCGAATGGGTCAAACGCGGCGGTATCCTGCTTTTCATGCACCAGGATTATCAGCGCTGGGCACCTTATTTCATTCCGCATGAAGCCGGTTACACGCAGCTTATCCACCGTCATGTGCCGACGGTGCGGGTGTATAAGAATTCTCCCGTGAGCATGTGCTACATGATGCCTTGGATTGAAGAAAAAGGCAAAGCACTTTTCAACATTCCCGAAAAAATCACCCCCGATGAAATGATCGGCTGGAGTGTCACCTGCAACACCTTCCGTATCGTGCGCAATGATGAGGGACAGGATACCACCGAAACTTTGCAGACCGCCGCCCAGAGCTGTTTCCTTGCCGAAGAACCCTGGGAAATCCTCGGTTCCTACATGGATCCCGCTGTGCGTGACGGCGCCCTTATTCTGCAGTCCAAATGGGGAAAAGGACTTTATTTCATAACCCAGCTGCTCTTCCCCGAAGTCAGACCAGAAGAAGGCGACCGCTGTGTGGCGTTCTGGAAAAAGTATATGCGCAACCTGTGCGCCTATTTTGAACGCTTCAAAAACGGCGAAGCTGAACCTGTCATCCCCCCTGCCGGAGAGTTTCCGCAGAATAAGAAAAACTACAAACTTTGTATTCACATGCACTCCCTTGACTGGTTCGGCTGCGACTCCGCCCCCGGCACCATCAATGCCATGATGCGTTATATGAACTACGATATCTGCGGTCTGGCGGTCAAAGACGTCAAACCCTATGCCGGAAAACTCGACCCTGTCAAGTTCTCTGATGACAAAGTGCTTTTCCTTGACGGTCAGGAATATCATCCTTTCAACTGGAAAGATAAATACGATTCCATCAATCACAACTCCTATCACATGCTGCCCATCGGCATTGATCCGGATGCCTATACCGCTGAGTTCACCCGCAGTCTCTACGGCGATGAACAGGTTGATGCCTATTTGAAACGTGCCATCAAGTATGTTCATGACAAACACGGCGCCGTCTGCGCCACCCATCCCAACGCCGTGAACTACTGGCAGGAATACGATTTTGATGCCGTCGATCAGGAACCCCTCGTCCCCATGGCTGGCAGCCATATCGAAAGTTTCTGGCTCGACGGCGGACGTATTGCCGTTATGAACTCCGTTGACCTCTTCGGTTTCCAGAGAATCCTCGCCAATCCCGCCGTGAACTTCGTTTATCTTCAGGGTGAAAAGCCCTGCCGTGACAGTGTTGTGAAAGCCGTCCGCAATCATCACACGATTGCCACCTGCGGTTTTGATGAGGCGGATGTCATGCTCAATGATCACATCCCCGGTGATGTCGTCAAGCGCACTGAAGCCGGTGATGCCGTTGTCCGTGTTTCCGCAAAAATCGCCAAAGGCGTTATCCGCGAAGTCCGCGTTTACTCCGGCAGCAAGGTCATCTGCAAAGTCAATCCCGGTACGCAGAAAATCGATCTTGAACTCAAGCTTTCAAATCCCTTCCTGGATAAATTTGTCCGTGTTGAAGCCGAGGGTGAAACGCCTGAACAGGTCATGGTTGCCACACCGTTCTTTCTGGAGTAAGCAATGAAAAATCCCGTTATTCTTCAAACGGATATCGGAACGGACTTTGACGACAACTGGGCGTTGACCATGTTGCTCTGTCAGCAGAACATTGATTTGAAAATGGTTCTGGTTGACACCGGCAATCTGCGTTACCGTGCCTCCGTTGCCGCCAAAGTCCTCAACTCTTTTTCAAGAAGCGATGTTGAAATCGGTCTCGGTGTCGGTGATGATAACGGCGATTGGGATTACTCTCTTGCCGGTTGTGTCTCTGACGATGATCTTAAAAGTTATCCCGGCAGATTTTCTGAAAACGGCGTTGAACGTCTGATTGAAATCGTGATGTCCTCTTGCGAAACAGTGACCATCATCTCCATCGGTCCCTGTTCCGGTATCGCCCGCGCATTGGAACTTGAACCCCGTCTGGCTCAAAAATGCCGTTTTTCAGGCATGTTCGGCTCCATCGCCTTTGCCCACGAGGGAAAGCCCGGCGCCATCGCTGAATACAATGTCGTCTGTGATATCCCTGCTGCTCAAAAGGTTTTTTCTTCCCCCTGGCAGCAGGCGTTGTTAACCCCCCTTGACTCCTGCGGCAGAGTCCGGCTCAGAGGAGAGAATTTTAAAAAAGTCTTTTCCTCCGAAAAACCGTATTTGAAGCTCCTTATGCAGCAGTATGCTCTCTGGCATGAGCATATTTTCAATCGTCCCATGCCCGATTTTTCTTCTGTCCTTTTTGATACTGTTGCCGTTCATCTGGCGCAGAGTACGCAATTTCTTGAAATGAAGAAAATGCGTCTGATCGTTGATGATGATGGCTTCACTCGTGAGGATCCTTCCGGTATGCCCTTTGATGTTGCCGTCAACTGGCAGAATCTCGCCGCCTTTGAATCCTATCTTGTTTCTGTTTTGATTGGAAAATAATTTATGCGTGTTTTGAATTTCGGTTCCCTTAATATTGATAATGTTTTTGCCGTTCAGGAATTTGTCCGCCCCGGTGAAACCCTCGCCGCAAAAAGTTTTTCCCGCGGCGCAGGCGGCAAAGGTCTCAATCAGTCCATCGCTCTCGCCCGCGCCGGTGTGTCCGTCTCCCACGCCGGAAAAATCGGTCCTGATGGTATTTTTCTCAAAGAAACCCTCTCTGCCGACGGCGTTGATGTTTCTTTCGTTGATGTTTCTCCCAATGAATTTACCGGCAGTGCCATGATTCAGGTCTCTTCCTCCGGTGAAAACTGCATCATTCTCTACGGCGGCGCCAATCAGAATATCTCCCGTTCTCAAATCGAGCGCGCCTTTGAAACTTTTTCTTCTGAGGATATCCTGCTTATTCAGAACGAAATCAATTCCCTTGATTTGATTATGCATAAGGCGGCTGAAAAAGGTATGAGGATTTTCTTCAATCCCGCCCCCATGACTGACAATGTCTTTGAGTTGCCCCTCAATCTTGTTGATACTTTTATTGTTAATGAAATTGAAGGCGCCATGCTCGCCCGCTCTGAAGATGATGTCCTTCAGGTTCTCCGTCAGAAGTATTCCAATTCCAATATTTTACTTACTCTCGGTTCCCGCGGCGCGTTTTATCTTGCCAAAGGTGAAGTCAAACCCGTCTTCTCCCCCGCCTGCAAAGTTGAAAAAGTCGTCGATACCACCGCCGCCGGTGACACTTTTACCGGATATTTTATCTCAGGCATCATTCGCGGTTTATCCCCCGCCGATGCCCTCTTGCTCGCCTCTCAGGCCGCCGCCCTCTGCATCTCCGCTCCCGGCGCCTCATCCTCCATCCCCCGCTTTTTTTTCCCGGTGAAAAAAAGCTTGGCAAAAAAAGCCATGTAGCGGTCGGGTGCGTTGCCCGACCGTTTAAGGGAAGGGTCCCTTAAAAATCCCTCACAAACTTGCCCGTGGGCGCAGCGGCTGACTCTTCGAGTCTCGCCGCTGAATTTGTTTTGTTTTCCCCCAACGGCAAATTTTCGCCCGAGCCAAACCAGACTGTGGCATGCAAACCCTCGGGGTATCACATGGCGCCCCCATCATCATTTTATAAGTCTTATAAGTCTTATAAGTCTTATGCAAGCGCCACGCCCCCGCAACACGCATACCGCCGTTGCCATCAAGTTGCCCTGCATTACCCTGCGGTAAATCTGCCCGTTGCACTACCCCTGCGGCACATCATCACCCGAGCCATACCCCTGCGGCTCATCTTCGCCCGAGCCATTCCAGACAGCGGCACCGCAAACCCCGGGGGTATCACATGGCGCACCAATAACCCTCCCAAAAATTCCCAAAAAATCCCAAAAATTCCCATGCAAGCGCCACGCCCCCGCAACACGCATACCCCCGTTGCCATCAAGTTGCCCTGCATTACCCTGCGGTAAATCTGCCCGTTGCACTACCTCTGCGGCAACTTTGCGCCCGAGCCAAACCAAACTGCGGCAAGCAAACCCACGGGGTATACAGGGGCGCCCCCATCTTGTCAGACAGGTCAGAC
>SUVX01000141.1 GCA_015061725.1 Lentisphaerota bacterium | reverse complement strand
GTGTTGTCCGGTTATCAACAGTTATAGCGAAAGAGCCATTACATCTCTTGAGTCAAAAAACAACGTATTCGGTTCTTCGGGGGCTACTGTCAACGGCTACAATCCCAAAGATATTTCACCTTTGCGTAATATCAAAAAAGAAAATTGGAGCAGACATTATGCCGACCCCGAAAATCACGATTTCCGTCCTGTTTCAAAGGTCGTGATCGGATTGCCGAAAGTTATCAAGGCAAATTCCACGATACTTCTGCCGCCCGGCAATTACGGCAAACTGGTTATTTCCGTTGATAATGTAACGGTTAAAACCCGCGGCGCAGGGGCGCGTGCCGTTCTTGCAGGTGCTGTTATTACTGGAAAGCATGTTCATCTTGACAACCTCGTTTTTTCCGGAGATGTTTCCGTGACAGGGCAGGGGGGCAAAGTCATTTCCTGCGAATTTAAAAAGAACTTTTCCGCCAAAGGAAAAGAGATGGAAGTTGCCCACTGCAAATTTGTCAAAGATCCCGGCTGGAAAGGTTTTGACGGCTTCCGTCACAGCAATATCGGAACAAGTAAAAATCTTTTGGACAATGGTACGAGTCTCGATGCCTTCCCGCTTGGTCCCTATCGTCCTGTGCTTGAACAGAAAGAAGCAAAAATCATCGGACCATTTATCCATCAGATTACGGATTCTTCTGTTGAAATCCAGTGGTGGACGACCCGTTCAGATTACTCCGGCGAACTGCTCTGGGGAGATACGCCAGCCTGTAAAAAACGCTCCGGAACGCTCTTTGCCGGAGGCTTTTGGCATGCCGCAAGTTTGACCAAATTAAATCCCGGTCAAAAATATTATTTCAAAATAGACTCCCGCACGCCGCTGCGTGAACATCACTCAAGTCTGGAACTTGCCGTCCGCAACCGTGAGGCTAAGCGTGCTTCTGTTCAAACAAAAGTGCATTCTGTTACCACATTGACCAAATCAGAAAAGCCCCGTTTTCTGCTTGTTAAAAAGAGTATCAACGAAACTTTGCAGCAGGCGCGTTACGGAGATACCGTGCTGATTCCCGGCGGTGTATATTCTGAAACTCTGCGGGTTCCGGTGAGCGGCATTACCATCCGCAACGTGCCGGGCGAAAAAGTCTGGCTGGACGGAAAAACAACTATCAATAATGCTGTTATTTTTGAAAATAAAGAAAACGTGACCATTGACGGACTCTTTTTCCGTCATTATCCCGGTTTTGCGATTGTTATCCGTGGCGGAAAAAATATCACCGTCAGCCGCTGTTTCTATGACGGACGCAGCAGTAATTATACCTCGGGAATGATTTATGCCAATTGTTCTGAAAAGTTGACGATGAGCAACTGTTTTGTCACCAACGGTTTCAACGGTTCAAGTTTCTGGCGGTGCAAAGATCTGCTTATCCGTAACAACGTCTGGTTCTGCAATCAGATCAGTAACTTTTATCTCCACAATCAGCCTTATGAAGTTGCGACGGTCAGAAACAATATTTTCTTTGATCTTGTGTCAATGAAAATCCGCAACAATCCGATATCAACTTATAACATTGAGTCTTTGCGTGAAGAAAACAACTGTTATTATTTCCGTATTCCCGCAAAAGACAGATTGTTCTGCTTCTATCACAGAATCGAGGGTGATGCCTCACCTGCAGCGATGACTTATGAGCAATTTATTGAGACCACAGGACTCAAACGCACCGCCCTTTTTGCTAATCCGGATATGCCTGTTATGCCGGATATCATGAAGTTCAAACATTCTGAATTCCTTCGTCCCGGTACGATGAAAATGACCGACGGATACGATAAAGAAGTTCTTGAGCAATCAAAGAAAACTGAATCCGTTGAACTGAAACGACAGAAAAACGGCAAGTTCCCTGAATGGGATTTTGCCGGTTGGATGAGCCGTAATCCGGAGTGTCAGCGCCGCAATATCGGACTTGAAAAAGAACTTTTTACCAATGGTATTCCCAACGGCAAAACCAAAGCCGTCGGGAAACCTGCATTAAGTTACTACTCCCAGTCTGTCAACGATTATTATGTGGATATTTACCGCAAAAACTTTCAGGAATACCTCAAAAAATTAAACAGTCTCAAAACAAAAGCGGATGCTCTCGGCTATCAGAAAGAAGTGCGTGAAAAAATCCTCAAAGCTTTCGGTATTCCTGAAAAACGCACAGCTCCTGAGTTTATTTCAAGCGGTGTTTTGAAACAGAAGGGTTACTCCATCATCAAGCGCGTCTATGAGATTCGCCCCGGAGATTTTGTCGCCGCCCATATTTACATGCCGGCTAACCTCAAAAAAAAAGCCCCGGCAGTTCTGTTTCTTAATGGACATACTGATTCTGCAAAAGCCGGTTTTTCATGCCGCAGGATCTGTACGACTCTTGTCCGTAACGGCTGTATCGTTATGACTTTTGATCCCTCGGGGCAGGGAGAACGGCAGCTTTACCGCGAAGTTGCGGATTTGAATACCCGCAGTGTCTGGCAGCACAATTTGATTGCCAAGCAGATGAATCTTGTCGGGATGTCTTATGCGGCATGGTGCGCTTTTGATGTGATCCGTATGCTGGATGCGCTCTTTGCTCTGCCTGAAGTTGACGTTAAAAGAGTCGGACTTACCGGCAACTCCGGCGGCGGAAATATGTCCGCTGTTGTTACTGCGCTGGATGAGCGTCTTGCCGCTGCTGCCCCCAGCTGTTATCTGACCACCTGGAAACATAATATAGAAAATGAACTGCCCAGTTGTGCCGAACAGGAGGTCCCCGGATTGGTCGGCAAGAATCTTGAAATGGCAGATTTGCTGATAGCTTTTGCGCCGCGTCCGCATCTGGTTCTGGGGCAGAAAGACGATTTTTTTGATCCGCGCGGAACTCTTCAAACTTTTAAATCTGCACAGAAATTTTATTCTCTGCTCGGAAAAAAACAGCAGATTGAACACTTAATCGGCAGTTACAATCACGGCTACTACATTGACACCCGTCATAAAATGTATAACTTTTTTGCCAAACATCTGAAGTTTGATTTTCAATACGCCGAAGTAGCGGAACTTCCGCCTTTGAGCCGCAAAGAGTTGGATTGTACTGACTCCGGGAGTGTTCTTACGCACATGCGCGCCCGTCACCCGCGTCAATTTGCAGCAGAATATGCAAAAAAACTTGCCGCTGAACGCAAGAAAATCTCCGTTGAAAAACGCAAGGCAGATTTAGCAAAACTTCTTGATATTGATAAGGTGACGGTGCCGTATTTCAGGAATTTGCGGGGGATTCTCCACTTTGATTCCGGCAAATTCATTACCCGTTTCGGATTGGAAACCGAGCCGGGCAGGATCATGTCCATTTTGTATATGCCGTACACCCGCTTGAAAACCAATCAGATCCGTTGCGAAGAAGAGATCGAATTATATATTCCGCATCGTGACGCCGTTTCAGAGTTCGTTCAGTTTCCTGTGGGAAAAGTTGAACGCTATACCCTTGATATGCGCGGTGTCGGCGCGTTGACACCCGGCGGTTGTCAGAATTACAACTGGTGGGGAAATCCGGAAACACATGATTATCTGCCCGGCTCTCTCAATAAAACAGATGCTTTCAACCGGAGCGTTTTCGGAAATTACAACTATGATTATCACTATTGGGCTTGCGGTGAAATGCTGGGCAAACCTTATCTCGGTGGAAGGGTGCGGGATATTCTCGGTGCGATGAAACTGCTTGCCGCCAACGGTGCAAAGCATATCAAACTGATCGCAAGAGAGCAGGGCGTTTATCCTGCGGTCCTGGCGGCTCTTTACTTCAGGGACTGTAAAGTATCTGTTGAATGTAATGAAATGCCTCCATCTTTCGGAGAAATCATGGAGCAGAAAATTCCGGCAATCCCCCATTCCAGTCTGGTGACCGGTATCCTCAAATATTTTGATTTGCCGGAATTATTGACCATTGTCAATGCCAATAAATAAAAGAAGAGAATTATTTTTTATGAAAAGTTTTTATACTCAGGCGGTCAATGAGTATTACGTTGATCTTTTCCGTAAAAATTTTGAACAGCATGCTTCCCGCCTTGAGGCGTTGAAAAGCAGAGAAGATGCGCTTTTGTATCAACAGGAAGTCCGTGAAAAACTCCGCAAGTGTTTT
>SUVX01000054.1 GCA_015061725.1 Lentisphaerota bacterium | reverse complement strand
CCTGATAAGGGTAGATGGTTCTTGGGGAAGGGGAAAACTTCTTTTCACGAGAAAAGAAGTTTTCCCCTTCCCCAAACCCCAACCCTTTTCAAGAAAAGCGGGGTATTTTTGTTTTAATATCAGGATTTTTTTTATTTAATATGAGGATTTTTTATGTTTAAAACGCTTTTTGACCGTCTGGCAGCTCTTTATTCTCCTGAAAAATTCAGAGAAAATACGCTGAAAATTTACGAGTTGGAAAAATCTGTATGCAGTTGCGACTTTGAACGCTCCACGGCATTTATCGTTTCTCTGCTGAAAGAGGCGGGATTTTCCGATGTCCGGAGAATTTCCCATCCGGCAGACGGTGTGACCTCTGCCGCTGACAGTATCATGCCTGAAGCATGGGAGTTTACAAAACGTTCAACGCTTGAAGTTATTTCAGACTGGCCCGAAAATGAGCGTTTTATTGCCGATACCGATGAAATTGCCATTGCCGCTGTCCCCGGATGTGGTCCGACACCGCCGGGCGGTGCAACAGGTGAACTTGTCATGTACGACCCGGAACACCCTGAAAATGCTGCTGGAAAATGGGTCTTTTACAACGGTACGCCCCGGGGAAAAGTTTATTTTCCCCTTGCCCGCGCCGGAGCATTGGGCATCGTTTCAACCAATCTTGAAATGGGCAAATACAATCCGGATGCCACATGCTGGATGAACGGCGTCGGACATTTCGGCTGGTACCGGTTGAAAGATGAGCCGCAGCTGCCGATGTTTTCCATTACTGCACGGCGCGCCAATGCACTGCTTGCCCGCCTTGAAGCCGGTGAAAAAGTCATTTTGCACGGAGAAATGTATGCCCGTAATTACAATGGAAATATCTATACCGTAACCGGTGTGATCCCCGGAGAAAGCGAAGAGGAGTTTGCTCTTGTTTCTCACATGTACGAACCTTTCCCCGCCGACGATGCCTCCGGTGTCGCCGCTGCCGTTGAGATCGGACGTATTCTGCGGGAATCCGGTATAAAACTGAAAAAATCCCTGCGGGTCGTTTTTTCAATGGAATATTACGGAACAATGGCGTTTTTTCTCTCAAAAGAACACCATATAAAACTTGCTCTGAACATGGATGATTTTGCGCCCATGACATACAAACAGCTTGATTATCCGCTGGAATGGCGTACAAGTTCCGTTGCATTGCCCTGTTTCGGTGATTTGCTTATGCTCCGGGTATTTGAGTGCTGTGCGCCCGATATGCGTATTGCTGTCAAACCCGGAACATTATCAGATGATACTTTCGGCGGAGAACCATCTATCGGTATCCCGACCAACTGGCTGTGGGCGGACGTTGATCCGTTTCATCACTTTTCCGACCCGGTTTTCAACGATGTTGACTGGGAACTGGGCAACCGTTTGATTCCGTTGATTTCAGTCTATGCCGCCGTTCTGCTGGGCAGTACATTTGAGCAATGGCAGAAACTTCTGCCGGAGTTGAAACGCATTGCCGTATTGCCGCTGGCGTTTGCTCAGGATACGGCAGCTGTCCGCAAATTCAAATGTGATTTTGCAGCGGCTCAGCTGCGTTCTCTTGAAAACTGGGTGCCGGGGTTGGAAAGCGGCGCGGAACAGGCCGTTTGTTATTTCAGAAAACCCTTCTGTGAAGTCCCGCCTGAAAATCCGGCTGAAGAAGAGGCGGCAAAATTGTATTTCAAACGTCTCTCTCCGGGTATGCCCTGGTCGCTTGTCCGTGTTCCTTATCCGGAAAAAAGGGTACTCAATATCAACCATACACAGTACGCACTTCTTGACGGCACACGTTCTCTGCTTGAAACGATACGGATTGCTCACAATGCGGGAATGATGGCAAAACTTTCTGAACAAGGCTTGAAACGCCTGATTAGTGATTTATATTATCTGGAAAAATACGGGTATCTTTCGTCATTCAGAAAAGAAGCATGATTTCAGGGGAAAATATGGAAAACTTCATCCGCAAAATATTGGCTCAACTTTCAACCGCAGAAAAAATCCGTCTTGCTTACGGAAGAGATAATCTTTCCATCGGAAAACTTGAAAAACACGGTATCCGTGAAGTTTTTATGGCTGACGGTCCTCAGGGTATCCGCCGTGAGGACGGCAGTAAAAATACGGCTCTCCCCTGCGGCATTGCGCTTGCCGCAAGTTTTGATACAGCCCTCGCTGAACAGTACGGCGGTGTGATCGGAGAAGAAGCGCGTGCCTGCGGTATCCGTGCCAGTCTCGGTCCCGGGATGAATTTGATGCGTACCCCCCTCAACGGCAGAAACTTTGAGTATTACGGCGAAGATCCCGTCCTTGCCGGAAAAATTGCCGCAGGTTATGTGCGCGGCTGTCAGGCAAAGGGCGTTGCCGCAACGCCGAAGCATCTTGCGCTCAACAATCAGGAAATCTGCCGCACGACCGGAGACTCCCGCTGTGACAAGGCGGTTTTAAGAGAACTTTACCTTGAAAGTTTTGAAATCGTCTGCCGTGAATCTTCTCCCTGGATGATTATGACTTCTTACAATAAAATCAACGGCGTTCAGGCTTCAGCGTGCAGTTATACGCAAAAGGATTTTCTTCGCAATGAGTGCCGTTTTGACGGCGTAACCGTTTCTGACTGGGGCGGTACCCACGATGCCAAATCGTGTATTCTCGGCGGTCAGGATCTTGAAATGGGCGGCGGAGAATATACCATCATGAGCGAAAATCTGCCGCAGCTGGTCGAAAGCGGTGAAGTTCCCATGGAAGTCATTGATCAGATGGCTCTCAACAATTTACGCCTGCTTTACCGTATGGGGGCATTTGAAAAAGAGGAAGAGTCTTCAAAGTTTCAATGCAACACTGTTGAACATCAGGAATTTTGCCGCAAAGCCGCCTGCGAATGTGCGGTACTGCTTAAAAATGACAATGATTTTCTGCCCGGAGATTTTTCATCCTGCCGCAAAATCGCCGTGATCGGACCTTCTGCGGACTTCCGGCACAACATGGGTTCAATGATCTGGTGCGGCGGTTCAGGCGCAGTACATCCGCCCTATGAAGTATCTTTGCTTGAGGCCGTTCAAAAACGTTTGGGGGAAAAGTGCGGGATAACACATTCCCCCGGAGTCCGTTTTGATTTAGCCAAAAATATTTCGCCTGAACTTGTTCCCGATGGTTTTACCGCAGAATATTTTGAATCTATTGAGTCCATGCAAAACGGAGAAAAACCTTTTCTTACCCGCAGAGAGACTTTGCCGCTGCACTTCGGCGTTCTCAATGCCGGCGGCATGACAGAAGATAAACAGTTTGACCGCCGTTTCGCCGTCCGTCTCAAAGGCAGGATCATTCCTCTTCAAAGCGGAAAAATTACGCTTCAGTTGGGAATAGCGCGTTTCGGGGTCCGTTTTTCTGTCAACGGTACAGAAATAACAGGAAACGAGGGCGAAACGGTCAATATGAGTGTCTCCCCCGCCTGTACTCTTGAAGTTCAGCAGGGTGTCGGAATTGATATTGAAATTGAAGCCAAACGCACCAATCTTGAAACGGCGGAACTGCGTTTGCTGTATCTTGAAGATGAAGAAAAAGAGATGTCCCGTGCCGTTGCGCTTGCCGCAGAAGCGGATCAGGTGATCTATGTCGGCGGAACACACCACAATTACGACAAAGAAGCAATCGGCTGGGGCAATGTTGCAGGAGCGGATATCCCCGACTTGCAGCTGCCGTCAAAACAGGATGAACTGCTCTGCCGCCTGGCGGAAGTCAACGCCAATATAACTGTCGTGTTGATAAATGGTTCTGTGGTTGATACTTCTGCCTGGATCGACAAAGTTCCCGCCGTGGTTGAGATGTTCTATCCCGGTATGGAGTGCGGCAACGCCATCGCAGATATTCTTGAAGGGAAATCCTCTCCCAACGGACGTCTGCCGTTTTCATGGAGTGACAGATTAACGGATTATTCTCCGCACGCCAACGGTTGTTATCCGGGAACAGTGACAGGAGAGAATCCTTTTGTCACTTATGATGAAGGATTTTTCATCGGTTACAGATACATGGAAAAAGAAAACATCGTCCCGCGTTTTCCGTTCGGTTACGGTTTGAGCTACGCCCGTTTTGAATACGAACTGCAAAGTCTTGAACAGAAATCAGCCGCGGATATCGTTTTGACGTTCAAGGTAAAAAACACCTCTTCTTTCAGCGGAGCAGCCGTCATTCAAGTTTATGTCGGTTCAAAGAACAATCTTCCTGAACGTCCGGCAAAAGTGTTGCGGAATTTTGCAAAAGTCCATTTGACTCCCGGAGAGGAAAAACAGATTCAACTTGCCCTTTGTGAACGTGATTTTTCGCATTACGACAGCGAAAAAGAAATGATCCGTCTCTATCCGGGAGAGTATGAAATCTTTGCCGGAACAAATGCAAACACGTTCTTCGCAATTCAAAAGGTTTTTATTCCGGCGTAGATTTTCCGGTGATTTCCGCCGGGATTCTCTCTGAATTCCCAAAAATGAAATCTGACAGCTGTATTCTGCTTTTCGCGCCCCGGGAATTGAAAATTTATTTGTATTTATCAGAAAACAAGTTTATATTATCCAACAAGGTGAATTACGGTAAATACAGATAACTTTAATTGGAACGAAAAGGCAGGGAATAAAGATTTTTTTGCCATGAAAACCGCAAAGAATCGGGTGAAACTTATCAGATTCCGGAAAAAACGATGTATATGAAAAAACTTACTTTACAGAACAATCAGGAAAATTTTTTGCAGGATATTCTGATTGATGACGTCAAATTCAACGGCTATTCCGGAAAAATTGAAGTTCCGGAATATGCGGAGGTCAGACATTCCCTGATAGAAGAAGACGATTGCGTGGTCGTGAAGTTCACCCTCACATTGAAAAAGCCCCACGCGTTTAAAAGCGGATTTCTGAAAGTCAAAATTCCCTACACTTATCCGCCCAACGGGTTGAAAGTCTGGACGGCGCGGGAAAATTATCCGCAGGATCTTTATTATCTCGGCGGAACCCATCTTATATACGGGGATGTCTGTTACGGTACGATGATTCCGGCAATCACGCTTTATGATGCCAAGCGGGATGTGGGGCTGACCATCGTCAAAGATTTTCAGCGTACCGGCGGCGTGCTTTCTTTTAATTTTGACTCTTATCACGGTACCGGCGTAACGGTGGAATTCAATCACCTGGCTCTTGAACAGGGAAAAGAAGTTACGATCAAACTGGTTATGGCTGCTCATGCGGGCTGCTGGCGTCCGGGGGTGGAGTTTATCATCAACCGTTACAAAGAGTTCTTTTATCCGGTGAATAAGCAGGTCTGGCAGCATCACAAGGCGTTTGCGATTACCAATCCTTTTACATTGACGGAATCTGTTGACGCTCTGCCGATAGCATGGAGCGAAATACACAATCATTTTCCGTATTACAGCAATTATGCGCCGGAGGAAGAAGCCTGGGACAGCGTCGTTCTGCATGACTATCCGGAACTTGCCGCAGAAGTTCCTGAAAAAATAACGCCGGAACGGATCAATAAACACATTGATTATCTGCACAAACGCAATATTAAAGCCATGCTTTATATTCAGGTATCCGGAGATTGTCTGATCGGTCCTGCTGAAGAGTTTTTTGCTGAAGATATGGCAAAAGATGAAGAGGGAAACTTGATGCTGACCTGGAAGGAGTGCTGCTTTGTCAACGCTTCAAAAGGCAGTAAATTCGGAGAATACATCAATCAGATGATAGATCGTTTTCTTTTGATGTATCCTGAAATTGACGGCGTTTTTCTTGACCAGCTCTGTTATCAGGCGATTGACTTTGCACATGATGACGGCAAAACGGCAGTCAACGATAAACCGGCAGCGGAATACGGTTCTTCCTACGCATATAATCTGGAAAAACTTTCGCGTCTTCTGCATGGTGCGGATAAATTCATCTGGGCAAACGGTCCGTTTGACATTGAAGCTGCCCGCTGGTGCGACGGGGTTATGTCCGAGGGGACAAGCGGCATATCTGAAACCCACAAGTATCTGTGCGTAAGAAAACCTCTGCTGGTACATACTTATCCCACTGATGTTTTCAAAACCGAAAGCATGTTCCGCTATGTATTGCTTTCAGGCGCATCATATTCCTACGGCGGCTCATCCACCTTGCGGCAGATACCCGTTCAATCTGAGGAAGTACAGAAACTCTTTGCGGAATACAAATTTCTGGCAGACAGTCTGTCCGGAGCAGAAATACTTCTTTCAGCCAATCCGTTCAAACTTCCGCCCCTGTGCCGCGGTGAGATTTTCCAAAGCAGAACCGCTGCAGAAAAATTCATCTCTCTTCTGCCTGAAACTTCAAGCAGTGAACTTGAAATTTCTGTCAATGTTGAACACGGAAAAAACGCATGGTTCTGCAGCAATAAAAATCATTGCTGGCAAAAAATTGAATTCAGTGGAGACATTTTGCGTATTCCCAACAACGCAAAAGCATATTTGATAAAATTTTAACACAAACGAAACAAAATCATGAGCGAATTACGTTTTGAGAATTTTTCAGTTAAAGGCCGCCGTATCGGCAAGGCTTCATGGTTCCCCGCCATACGGGAATTGATCAAGTCGGAAATCTCCGCAGAACTGGATGAAGACGACAATCTTTTTATCGGTTACGGCATGATGCCCGACAGTTTGCCTTATACTTTGCAGGATGCTTACGATACCCCCGAAGAAGAGTTGAACTTCAAAGCGGCGGTATTGGAAAATAAATATCTCAAAGCCGTATTTCTGCCCGAACTCGGCGGCAGATTGTGGAGTTTGTTTGACAAAGTTGCCCAACGTGATCTTGTTCTGGAAAACTCCAAACTCATTCTCTGCAATCTTGCCATCCGCAACGCATGGTTTGCCGGCGGCGTGGAGTTCAACTGCGGCAGACGCGGTCATGATGAACAGACACTTTCACCGCGTTTTGCAGCTGTGGTTGAAACGCCGGATTATCCGGTTCTGCGTATTTACGAATATCAGCGCGACCGCGGTACACCGTTCCAGTATGACTGTTTTCTGCCCGATGATTCCAAATTTCTCTTTATCCGCGGCAGGATTCTGAATCCGAACAGTTATGTTGTTCCCATGTACTGGTGGAGCAATATTGCCGTTGAAGAAATCAAAGGCAGCCGCGTCGTAGTTCCTGCTCAAACGGTGTTTGCCAACTGGTACAGCGGCGGTTCTCACGCACTGGCAAAACTGACGATGCCTGACGGAGAAGGTTTTGATGCCTCTTATCCTGAAAAGTTTGAATATGTGAAAGATCATTTCTATAACATCCCCGAAAATCACCGCCGCTACGAATGTCTTTTCTTTCCCGACGGTTACGGCTTGTGCCATGTTTCAACAAAAATGCTGCGCGGCAGAAAACTCTTTGTCTGGGGACAGAGTCAGGGCGGAACGCATTGGAACCGTAAATTGCTCGGTCCCGGCTATGAGCGTTACCTCGAACTTCAGGGCGGTCTGGGCAGAAGTCAGCAGGAGTGTCTGCCGATGCCGCCCAAAACCGCTTGGGAGTGGCTTGAGGGTTACGGTGCATTGACGATGAAACAACAGGATGTTTTCGGCGCCTGGGATGATGCCGTTGCCAATACGACAAGAGCAATCAACTCGATCATGCCTGAAGAAGAACTTGAAGCCATGTTGTCCCAAACCCGTAAAACCGTTGCGCTGCAGCCCGGAAAAACAGTTATTTACGGTTCAGGCTGGGGTGCGCTTGAAGAGATGCGCCTGGGGAAAAAACTTGCACCGCAGCTGGATTTCGGAAAAGTTTCTGAAGAACAGGATATCTGGGTCGAACTTCTGCAGAAAAATCAGATCAGCAGTGAAAAAATCTTCTCTTATCTGGTTTCAGATGAGTGGTTTGAACTTCTGAAAAAAGCTGAAGACAACTGGCAGAAACATTATTTTCTGGCTCTGAATTACTACCGCCGTCAGGATTTTGAACGTGCAGAAAAAGAGGTGTCTCTCTGCGGCGATATCAGCAAAAACCGCTATCTGCTGCATCTTCTTGCCAATATCCGCCGTCTTCAGCAGTGCCGCAGCCAGGCCGCTGAATTGATAACGTCAGCCGCTCTTCTGGATATCACGGATGCCTCTTTTATCAAAGAGGTTCTGAAAATGCTGCTCAATCTGGAAGCGTATGAAAAGATGTCAGATATCATCACACAGCTGCCGGCAGGCATTGCAGAATTGCCGCTGATCAAAATGATGAAAGCATTTGCGCTCGGATATACCGGAGATCTGGAAGGAGCTGAAAATATTCTGCTCAATGAAATTAGCGAGATCCCCGATATCCGTGAGGGAGAAAATTCCACTTCGCAACTGTATATTTATATTCAGCAGCAGAAGGCGCGAAAGCTCGGAAAAGAAATTTCTGCCGGAGAAGTGGCAGTCCCCTGGCATCTGGATTTGCGTATGTCTGCAAGTATATGAGATAATGCAGACACTGAAATCGCGGCGGAGCGTTTTTGAACGGCTTTGTTTCCGATAGGAGATGGTTTCTGTCGGAAACAAGCGCGTTCAATAAAGCAGCCGCTTGCGGTAGGCTGCCGGAGCGATTCCAAAGTAGACTTTGAAAATACGCGTAAAGTTGTAACGGTCACTATACCCCAACTCTCTGGCGATTTCTTCTATACTCAACTGAGTAAAGCGCAGCCGGTCGGCTGCCAGCTGCATTTGAAACTGACGCTGAAATTCCCGGGGAGTCATCTGCAGCTGCAGCCGGAACAGCCGTTCAAAGTTCTGAACACTCATGCCAAGAATTCCTGCCATTTCCGGGTTTTTGATCATTTTGCCCCGGTTTTCGGTATAGATTTCAACAGCCTTGTCAATTCTTAAATCAAAAGAATTCATGTTCTGTTGGAGCAGGGCATCTTTATCCAGCAGAACCAATGCCCGCTGAATAAATGCCGATGCCATACTGCTGACCCTGGGGCTTTCTGCACCTTCATGCAAAATATTTACTATCTGCCCGACCAGCGCCTTGTCCACAGGTATCCGCCACGGTTTGCGTTTGACGGTAAACAGATTGCCCACCGGCTGAAAATGGATAAAAAAATGGCGCATATTGCCCCGGCTGAAAACTGAATAGGTGGTAAAAGCCGGAATCAACAGCATGGAATCTTTATCCATCTTGTATTCCACGTTATCAACGATCACTCCGGACCGGTCATCATCAAAGTTGTAATACAAGTGCCAGAAATAGTCACATATATTCAAGAAATTCCAATTTTCAGTGTTGAGCAAGCAGCCTATACGCAGGATATTTATAACATTGACCGGCAGGTTTGAGTAAGTTATTTCCCGTTCCGAAAATATTTGTACATTATTCTGGACAGCTTTCATTTTTCCTCAGTTCCATATATGGGCAGATAATTACCGATACGGTACAAAAAACATCTTAACCCAATATCGCGCTTTTTCCGGCAAGGGCAGATGGGAAAAGCGCGATATGTAAAAATACAAATCTTGCTGAAATAATGTAAAATATAACATTTTTTTACTGTTTTTCAAGTATTTTAAGTGAAAAAGACATTTTTTTAATTTTGAAAAACATTTACAACTTATTTAAAACACCATATATTATACTCTGAAAAGAAGTCAAACTGATAAATACAGGATATTTTTATGCAAACAGCCCGGGTAAATCATCTTGCGGAATGTGATATTCTGATCATCGGCAGCGGTCTTGCCGCTTTGAAACTTGCTTTGCAGAAAAGCGCAGGCAACGCCAAAGTTTTTCTGGCTGGTTCTGCGCCATTTCCTGCCTGGGAACTTACCGGGCGCTGGGAGTTTGATCCGGCGCTCATGCAGGAATTTGATTTCCTTTCTTCATTGCCGTGTCATGGCAAATACCCTTATCCGGCAGCGGTCAAACATGCTGTATTTCAGGCTCTGGAACAAGCCGGAATCATGTCGGCGGGACAACTTTATCCGGTTTGCCGCAGCCGTCAGGGGATGATTTTTGGCGGATGCGGAAAATTTCAGGAAATAACTGCCGGGGAAATACTGGAAGTCCCGTTGGATGCTGCTGGTTTTCAAGTCCGTTCTCTTTGTTGGAGTCAAGGTGCTGAACGGGCAGATTTTGTCTGGCAAAATCGGGCATTGAGCATAAAGGATAATTATTGCGGCGATGATATTATTGCAGGAACATTTCCCGATGGCGAAAAAAAACGCCACTGTCAGAATGTACAGCTGCCCGAAGATATTTCCATTGCTTCCGAAGGCAGCAGATTGCGGCCTGTCAGAAATCTGGCGGTCGATCAGGAAGTTTATGATTGTATCGTTGTTGGCGGCGGCACAGCCGGAGCCGCCGCGGCAATTGCCGCAGCCCGGGAAGGCGGCAGAGTGTTGCTGCTTGAACGCTTTTACGCTCCGGGCGGACTTGCCACCATGGGCAGGATCACCAATCACTTCTACGGCAACCGGGTGGGATTTGCTGCTGAACTGGATCACCGGGCTGCAGCTTGCTCCGGCGGGACATATTCCGCATTTGACGGCAGTTGGAAAGTGGAAGCAAAAAAGTCTGCATTGCTGGAAATGCTGGCAGAAGCCAATATCAAGGTGAAATTCAATTCCGAAGTTTGTGCTGTGCTGAAACGGCAAAAATCTTTGTGCGGTGTTATCAGCGTATCTTTTGACGGAGCAACTGCTTATTACGGAAAAGTCATCATTGATTCCAGCGGCAATGCCGATGTTGCCGCCGCTGCCGGTGCCGCATGCGGATTCATCAATGACGAACCGGCATTGCAAGGAACAGGAGTACCGGCTCTTGAACCGGGATGTGAAAACTCCAACAGCGATTTTACTTTTACCAGCAATCAGAACATTCTGGATATAACCAGAACATTGCGCACAGCTTCGGAACTTTTCAAAGAAAAATTTGACTTCGGACCTATGATCGATACCCGTGAACGGCGGCGGATCAAAGCTGTTCACACCATCACGCCCGCCGATGCTTACGCCCAACGGGAATATTTTGACTGCATTGTGCGCTGTTACAGCCGCTTTGATACCCACGGTTTTATGACCGATCGTATTTTTGACCTCAATGCGCCGTCGGAAACTGCCGAATATGTGGAAATTCCGTATCGCGCACTGCTGCCGGAAAAAGTCGATGATCTGCTGGTCACAGGTCTTGGAACGGGGGCTGACCGGGATGCCATGCCGTTTTTGCGTATGCAGCCGGATGTACTCAATCAGGGATATGCTGCCGGAGTTGCCGCCATGCTGGCAGTGCATAGGCACACTTTGCCGCGTAATATTCCCATAAGGGTATTGCAGAAAAAACTGATCAGAAAAGAAATCCTGCCCCGGGGGTACGACCGGCACGAGTCATTGATCCCTTCCATCGAACCGCTGCCGCTTGACGCCCAGAATATGCACCGTTTTGTGGGGGCGATTTTATTGCAGAAAAGAAAGTATCTGCGGCAGATCCAAAGATATTTTCTTGGCGGTAAAGATTTGCGTTATGCACAGTTGCTGGCAATGATGGGGGATGATACCGGAGCCGGACTGCTGGCAGAAGAAGTCCGGACTTATCCCTTCAGCAAAGATATTCCCGGCTGGAACTTTACCGGCATGGGGCAAAGCGGGCGCTGTGCCAGCCGGATCGACACCATAATCCATTCACTGGCAAGATTGAATAAACCATTTGCGGCAGACGGAGTTCTGAACCGATTGAGTGAAATTTCCTGCGGCAGTGCGTTGAGTCATTTCCGGAGCGTGGGGTATTACCTTATGCGTCATCCCGATTTCCGTACCGGAGACACTTTGCTGCAGTTGTTGAAAGAGTTGCTGAAAAATCCGGTCCGGTATTCAAACGATCCGCTGGATACAGCTTACCGCAACTGGCGTTTGAAATGCTTTTATATGGCAGGAGCTTTGTACAAGCTCGACAGGCAAAACCAGTTGGCAAAGGATTTTCTTAACGGATGTATTGCCGCCAACGAAGGGGCTTTGACGGAATGTGCCAAAAAAATCGTAAACTTCAACATAACAACAGAACACCGAAGCAAGGAGGATATAACCGAACGACCTGTTCGCTGAAAAAAACTGACTCATAACTGAAAACTTATAAAGAAAAAAGGAAAAGTAGTATGTCTGAAAAATCTTTTACGCTGATAGAACTTCTGGTTGTAATTGCTATCATCGCCATTCTGGCAGCGATGCTGCTGCCGTCACTGAATACAGCACGCAGTTATGCCCGTCAGAGCGATTGCATCAACCGGCAGAAACAGCTCTGTCTGGCTGCATCTATGTATGCCGACAACAACAATGATTTTCTTGCATTGTGCTTCAACGATACGAATCCGAAACTGGAATACAAATATTGGAAAGGGCTGCTGAGCGATTACAGCAATTATAAGATTTTGGACGGAAGTAATGATAACATCAACTTATCCAGGATGCCATGTCCGGCATACCCGGATGACCCGAATGTTCAAATCGGCTGGAATGCCTATCTCGGGTATTTCGGATCAACAGGAGTTGCCATATACGGCAGATATCACAAACTGTCGGAGATCGTCAATCCTTCTGCACATACTTATTCTCTTGACTCTGTTGCGTTCAAATATATTCATTACGGATATGTGTTTGACAACCGGAAAAACAGCAATGGTTGGCACGCAACTTTTCCGCATAAAAACAGAACTGTCGGCGGATTTATGGATGGGCATGTCGAAGCGATTGACGAAAACGAATTCAACGACCGTAAAAATTATATGATCATGAAACTTACCGAGAAACAGTAAAAGCAATCAAGGTCTGCACACATTATGAATAAAGTAAAAAATATATTGGCTGTGCTTATGGCAGTCAGTACGGCGGCTCTTGCCGGCGCAAATTGGAACGATCCGGCTCTTACACCGGTAAAAATCACCGTCAATAAAAACTCTGTTCCGGTGACACTTTTTGCCGGAGCAGAAAGCCGCTGTGTCATCGTCATACCGGCAGCAGGCGAAGACAAAGCGTGCAAGTCACTGACCCATGTACAGTCTTTTCCGCTCAAAAAAGCGGAATATCAAAACGGTGTTGCCTGTTTTGCAGCGTTGGAACTGCAGAAACTCCTCAAAGCGGTTTCCGGAGCAAATGTGCAGATCATTACTTCCGGAACTGCCCTCCCTGAAGGAAAAACGCCGATTTTTGTCGGTATGAGTTCTGCTGCAAAAAAATATGGTTTCGACAACAGCAGTGTCAAACCCGGCGGCTTCAAAATTGAAGTGAAAAACAAAGCGCTGGCGATCCTCAACGCCCCTTATCCGGTCAAGCCTGCTGCCCAATGGGATGGTTTGTATACCGTCGTTTACGCTGTTTATGACTTTGCGGAACGCTTTTTGAATTGCCGGTTCTACTATCCGGGACCGGATGGCACGATCACTCCCCGGATGGCAAAACTGGAACTGCCCGGATTGGTTTACAGTGACGCTCCTGAAGTTTCCATGCGTATACTTTTCAGCTGGTACACCACGCAGATTCCGGGCTATCCTGAAATGGATCCTCTGAAAATGGCGCTGCGTTACCGTGCCGGTGGCAGCGGAGAATTTTCAGTTGCCCCCCCGCCGCACCTGACCGATCCTGTCCGGAGAGGGATGAAACCTGCGGTCGATGCGCAGGGAAAAGTTATCAAAACCAGCCCCGTTATGCCCTGTTTCGGCGATCCTCAGGCGGCAAAGGTATTTCTCAAACTGTTCAAACCGCAGGAGCAGGTCATTTCCATACTGCCGCCTGACCACCCGATCAAATGCCAATGCAAATATTGCAAAGATAATTATGACATGAGTGTTCCTTATCACGGCAGAGCTTCCGGACTTTACGGTAAATTCATTCAGAATGCGGCGCAGGAACTCAAGAAAACAGCTCCTGAGAAAAAACTCTATTTTACGGCATATTACAACTACACAGCTCCGTCTCATGGCTTGACCCTGCCGGATAACACGATGGTGCAGTTGTGCCTGATGTATGGTCAGAACACTTATCACGATCCCTATATCAATAAAATCACCGGAACGTGGATCGACCGTTGGAATAAAATCACAGGGAAACCGGTTTTTGTCTACGTTTATCCCAACTGGCCCGGAGTCGGCTACTGTCCGCTGCCCAAACAATATTATCACAACCTCAAAAAATTCTTTTTGGAAAATCGCGGTAAGATCGCCGGTTTGTTCTCCGATGGTCCGAACACCAGTGGTATTCAGGCGATCCGCGGCGGATTTTATGCCCACAGCCTGCCTACGACTTATTGTGAATTCAAGCTGCTCTGGAATCCGGAGTTTGATGTTGATGCCGCTGTTGCAGATATGTGCAAACGCATGTACGGCAAAGGCAGTGATCACATGCATAAAATCATTTCCGGTATTGCCGGTTTGTGGGAAAGTCCTGCCACGACCGGTCACAAAAGCATGTATGTCCTTGGCGATTACGCCGCCGGCAGCATTTCCCGGGAAACGATCTACAAAAAAATCATTAAAAAAGATTTTGTTGAACATCTGAAAAACGAACTTGACAAAGCTTATGCTGCCGTGAAAAAAGATTCTGCGGAATACCGCCGGATCGATTTCTTCGGTCAAACACTCAAACTCTTTTTCACGGATTACAAAAATTTCCATAATCCGCTGGATTTCACTCAAAAGCGTACTCCGGTACAGGAAGTGCCTTACGTCGCCGACCTCAATGACAAAGCCCACATGCCGGAATGGGCAAATATTCCCAAACACGAATTTGTCAATGCCTATCTTTCCCACGGCGATCAGCCCGGGGGCAAAACCACAGTTCAGTTTGCTTATGACCGTCATGGAGTGATCTATAAGTTCATTCTGGATGAACCGGCAATGAACAACATCCGGAATGCTCCCCGCAGCAATATCTGGGGTGGAGACTGCATTGAAGTTCATACCGAATATGTCCCCGGTTCGGTCTATCACCTGACTGTGAATTCTGAACAAGCCATGCGTGACCGTTTTATCGGCAAATACCCTGCCAAGCGCAGTAATATGCCCTACCGTTACATAAAAAAATATGACGATCACTGGGTGTTTATGTTATATCTGCCGTTCTCAACATTGGATGCGACCAGAAAATTTGATCCGAAAAATCCGATCCGTTTCAATGCCACCCGCAGCCGCGTACAGAAAAACGGAGAAAGACACGTTTCCAGATGGAACACCACTTTTTCCCGCGATCATGCTGATATTTCTGCTTTCGGAACTCTGCTCTTTGAGCCGATGAAACCCCGGAGTGCCAAAGTTGTGCATGTACCTTACGTTGCAGATCTCAAGAGCAAAGCCCACATGCCGGAATGGGCAAATATCCCCAAACAGATATTTGTCAATGCCCGGGCAGGAAATGGCGCCTCCACTGCTGCCAAACTGCAGACAAGTGTACAAACAGCGTACGATAAATACGGTATCATTTACAAATTTTTCCTTGAAGAACCGGCAATGAACAATGTTGTGATCACGTCCCGCAATCAGATCTGGTCCGGTGACTATATTCAAGTGTCAACAGAATATGCCCCCGGCTCGATCTATCAGTTGACAGTCAATATGGAAAAAGTTATGTTTGACCGCTTTATCGGCAAAAATCCGGCAAAGCGCAGTAATATGCCGTACCGGTATATCGAAAAACATGAAAAACATTGGATTTTTATGCTTTATTTGCCATTTGCCACGCTTGATGGTACCAGAAAATTTGATCCGTCTCTGCCGATCCGGTTCAACGCGCTGCGCGTCCGTAAACAGAAAAACGGCAGCAGCAGTGCCAGTATATGGTATCAAGGCGGCGGAAACAGCGGCGCTATGGGAACATTGAATTTTGAACCTGCGGCTAAATAAATACGGGTGGATATGTCTGAAAATAAATGTGATTTGTTCGCGTCAGCCCTGGCTGCCCGTCCTTCTGAACGGCAGTATAAATGGATGAAAATGGAAATGTGTGCCTTTGTACACCTTTCACTGAATACCTTTTATGATAAGGAATGGGGCGACGGTACCGAAGATCCGGCATTGTTTGATCCAGTTTGCTGCGATACCGACTCATGGTGCAAACTGTTCAAAGAGTGCGGTTTTAAAATGGCGATCCTCACGTGCAAGCATCATGGCGGATTTTGTCTGTGGCCCAGTAAATACACCGATTATTCAGTGAAAAACTCTCCATGGAAAGACGGACAGGGCGACCTGGTCAGGGAATTTTCGGATTCCTGCCGGAAATATGGTTTGAAATTCGGGGTTTATCTTTCTCCCTGGGATCGGCACGATAAAAGATATGCCGTTGATTCTGCGGCATACAACAGGTATTTTCTCAATCAGCTTACTGAACTGCTGACCAACTACGGCGAAGTTTCAGAAGTCTGGTTCGACGGAGCATGTGTGCCGGTAAATAATATGGTTCAGGAATATGCATGGAGTGATTATTACAGTCTGATCCGCAAACTTCAGCCTGATGCAGTTATTTCCGGTATTGCCCCGGATGTCCGCTGGTGCGGCAATGAAGCGGGAAAATCCCGTCCGGCGGAGTGGGCAGTCGTTGATCTTGACCGCGATTATTATGCTTTCAACCGCCAGCGTTCCAAAGATCATGACATCGGCAGACTGGGCAGCAATATGGTATGGTATCCTTCTGAAGTGGATACCTCCATACGCCCCAACTGGTTTTATCATAAATCCGATGATGTGGATGTTAAAAGCATGTACAAACTCTTGAATATCTACTTCAATTCGGTGGGACATAACTCGGTTCTGCTGCTGAACATCCCCCCGGATCACCGGGGACAGATCCATCGGGCTGATGCTGACCGCTTACGGGAAATGCATGCATGGCTGACTTTGGCATTTCAAAACGATCTGGCGGAAAAAGCCCGATTTTTCCGCGAATCAGTCAAAATTGCTTCTGACGGCTTCATCGAAGAATGTTTCTGTCTGGAATTGCCGGAAAAAAGTGTATTTGATTGTGTGGAACTTGCTGAAGACATCCTTCAGGGTCAGCGTGTGGAGTCCTACCGTATTTATATAAAGGACGGTGATCTGAAAATTCCGGTCGGCAGCGGTTTTACCATCGGCAGCAGGGAACTCAAGCGGTTGCCTCAGTGCGTCGCCTGCAGCAAACTGTATTTAGAGTTTACATCCCGCGCCGAAGTCAAACTTCTGCCGGTGAAACTCTATAAATTGCCTCCGTTCCCCGCCGAAGAAACAGCAACCGCAGATCTTTATTTCTGGAACGTGGATTACCATGTGCCGGAACATCAGGGCGGTTCCCCGGAAAATCTGAAATCAGAAACTCCGTACATCAGTGATCCGGGAGCAATGCCGCAACGTATTGAATTTACCTGCAGACAAGGTGTTGATTTTCAAGGACTGGCCATTTTGCCGCAACAGGATGACAGCACTGACGGAACCGTGCGGGAGTGTTCCATTGAAATAACTTGCGACAATCAAAACTGGCAAAACATATTTTCCGGCGAACTGGGCAACTTGCAGGAAAACCGGGTGTTCTGCAAATTGCTGTTTCCGCAAAATTATTACGGAGTCAAAGGTTTGCGGTTTATTGTCCATAAAACATTCAATGGCGAAAATTATTTTAAACTGCAGCGGCTGCTGCCGATACTTCTGCCGGAAAACAAATAATAAAAAGATTGTATTTATTATGAATAACATGCTTATCCCCAAACCGTTCAAACAGGAATTTTCCGAAGGATTCTTTGTCCTGTCCTCTACTGCCGTGATTTGTTTTGCAGATACTGCGGCTGAACAACCCGCGCAACTGCTGGCAGACTATTTGCGCCCTGCCAGCGGTTTTGTCCTGCCGGTGCAGACCGCCGGTACCGGTAATGGAAACTGCATTGTTTTACAGACAACGGCATCGGGTAACGCGGAGGAATTTCCATCAGAACATTATCGTATTTCCGTAAAAGAACATCAAATCACACTTGCCGGAGATACGACGGAAGCACTGGTCCGCGCCATTCAGACCTTGCGGCAGCTCTTTCCGCCTGAAATCTATGCCGATACAGTACAAGATGTTTTCTGGCAGATAACTTGTCAGGAAATTGACGATTCTCCCGCTTTCCGCTGGCGGGGAATGATGATTGATTCAGCCCGGCATTTTTTCCCGAAAGAGCAGGTTTGCCGGATGATCGAACTTTTTGCCCAGCACAAGATAAATATTGTACATCTGCATTTGACAGATGATCAGGGCTGGCGTGTTGAAATTAAAAAATATCCCCGTCTGACCGGGATCGGCTCTGTCCGTCTGAAAACTGTTGTCGGACACGAATGTGACCGTCCGCGGAAATACGACGACACCCCTTACGGAGGATTCTATACGCAGGACGATTTGCGTGAAATCGTGGATTTTGCCGCCCGGCGATGTATTACCCTGGTTCCGGAAATAGATATGCCCGGACACATGGCGGCAGCGATTTGTGCTTATCCTGATTGGGGGAATTTTCCGGAAAATCATGTTCCTGTCAGACCGCATTGGGGAATAAGCTATCAAATCCTTTCGCCCCGGAAAGAGGTTATTGAGGCTATGAAAGATATTCTTGGTGAAATCATGGATATTTTTCCCGGCAAATACATACATGTCGGCGGCGATGAAGCACGCAAGGATGAATGGGAAATTTCTCCGGACGCCCAGGAGGTCATGGCAGAACAAGGCTGCCGAAGCGAAAAAGAATTGCAGGATTATTTTACCGGAGAAATCAATAAATTCATTTGTTCCCGCAACCGGCGTATGTTGGGCTGGGAGGAAATATTGAATGATTCTCTGGAAAAAAGTTCCATTATTCTGAGCTGGCGCAACCGCAATATGGAAATGGCAGCAGTTAAACGGGGTATCAGCAGCATTATTGCCAGTCGGATGTTTGCTTATTTTGATTACTATCAGGCGGATACCCGTTACGAACCGGTTGCCGGCGGCGAGTGTCTTCCGTTGGAAAAAGTGTATCAGTTCCGTCCCCTGCCGGATGCGTTGGCAGAGGAAGACAAAAAGTATATTCTCGGTGGTCAGGGGCAGCTCTGGTCGGAATATATCCCTGATGGATCGCATCAGGAATATATGGCATTTCCCCGCAGCTGTGCATTGGCAGAAAAACTTTGGACTCCAGAAAAGTTGTGCCGTCTGCTGGATTTCAAGCAGCGTTTGCAACATCACCGCCGCCGCCTGGCTGTTCAGCGGGTAAACGCCTGTCCGCTGCCGTGAAATGAAATATGCCCCCCGGGGTATACCGTGGCGCCCCACCTTGTCCATTGGGGCCACCAGTCAGTATATCATCTGAAATGCCGGTTGATCTGAACAATCGGTATTCATGCGGTGACAGATACATAAAAGCTGTTTTAACCCTCTGTTTATGCCGTGTCTTATATCGCAGACGGGTGATGAAAAAAAATTCAAGGGGATCGGTTTCAATTTTGTAAACTTTATAATTTTACAGTTGTGCAACATCCCATGCGCAAATGAAAGGAGGCGCATGAGATGAATAAAAACTTGATCCGTCACCAAACCGTTGTCCTGATTGGCAAAATTCTGCATCCCCTGACTGAATCCAATCTGATTCCGTTTCCTGAATATCGTGAGATCATCGCTCAACTTAAACATATTGCAGCAAAGGGAAAACCTTTGCCGGCAGTTGTCCCTAAATTGATAACAATGGATGAAGCGGCACAGATGCTGGGGATAAGCCTGGCAAACTTTAAGAAACAGGAACCTTACCTGCCGTTCAAAAGAAAATATGTTGGTCATGGCGTTCGCTACCGCAACACCGATGTGATCAAATTTATTTTGAGTGATGATGACCACGAAACAGAAACAAATGAGCAACAGTAAACTCAAGCAGTTCCAGACGGCGATAAACCGTCTGGAACTGTATATCTCAACATATTACTGCTTATTTTATCAAAAAATCGCACAATGTCAAGTTGTCTTTTTAGGGATTCTTGAAGAAAACACCTCCCGTTGATACTTCGGCGCATTACCTTTGGTATTGGTCTTGGCAAGATAACTGGCACGTCTGAAGCAGTCATCTTTTTTCTTTTCCATATCCGGATCATCGGGGCGTAACATAACCCCGTTGATCTGTTTCGCTCCCGTTCTGGAAGTCGTGCAGTCATCTATCAGTCCGTAACCGTTCTCTCTTGGTTTCAATCCCAATGCACTATCCCACAATCTTTCTGCTGTTTGTATGTGGTTGTGGATGCTCTGAGTCATCCTCATCGCCAATAAAACGAATGGAACGATACAGTTCCACCGGAGACGTCTGGTACACCACCTTGCCCAGCACCCGCAGGGCATCATTCAACACTTTCTTTTCAACTCTCATTTTTACCTCCATGATTTTTTGAGTTTAAAGACAAAAAGCCCCGCCGATCCCGAAGGACCGGCAGGGCATATTTGATCGTGAGCTTATCTCACGGAGGTAATATATAGGTCAAAATTTTTGAAGAACGTCTGATTTGTGATCTGCAAAAAAATAACGATAACAAAGAAAGTTGAGTTTTAACAGAAGATTTTTTTTGACTTTTTTGTATTTTTGACTTGCAATAACATGGATTGAGGGGTATATTTATTTTAGAAAGAGAAAGGGCCAGTGTGACGACTGACCCTTTCGAGGGGAAATTCCCCAGCGTATTAACGCCTTAGCTAATCGTTAATATACTGGTTCTCCTGTTAAATTTCAAGCGTAGGGATTGACGGCTTGCAACTTTTTTTCTGAAAGGAGGTCTATCATGACGGCATTGACTGGTCAGATATGTCCTGCTTCCGGAGTATGGAAGGTCATGGGTTATCCCTCGACCACTGCACCGATTGCCAAAGGTAATCGGATGCCTCCGTACTGCGGCAAGTCGGTCACTTGGCAGCTTATACAGTATGCTTAAGTGACAAAACTCCCCGGAAAGGCAACTTTCCGGGGCAACTCAACAAGGTGAAAAAAGTGAAGAACGTATCTAAAAAAACGCTTGGGGAATGTGCTGAAATTCTCCCAGGTGTACTGGAACAAAAAAAAGCCGGTATAGAACCTGTGATTCTCAATGCAGTGCTGCCTAACCAATTGACGGCAGCGGGTATTGTGGGGGAATATGGCACTGTTCAACGTATTTCAGAAACTCGTATCGAGTTTCTGAAGGCAGGAGATGTGCTGATCAAACGTCTGAATCCTGATTGCGCTGTTGTGTTTACGGATGAAAATTTTAAAGCGGTCGCATCGGCAAATGTCTTTGTAATTCGTCCTGATGCAGGCGTGCTTGATCCTTTTTATCTGGCATTTATTCTTGAAAACAGCAAGGCTTTGAACCGTATTTCTCAGCGTTCCGGAATCGGAACAGCAGTTTCTGCGGTGACTGTTACTCAGATTGAGAATTGTGAAATCCCGGTGCCGTCTTTGGAGCAGCAGCTGAAAATCGGTTCCTTGTGGCAGTGTGCAAGAAAGCGGACTGTTCTGTTGGAAAAAATGATTTCAGAAAACAACCGGCTTTTGCGGTCGATAAGTGAAAATTTATATCAATAACATATATAAGGGGTAAAAATGGCGACAACGATTGAAGACATCAAACGGGTTCTCTGGGCAGGGGCAGACACCTTTCGCGGGGTGATCGATGCTGCCAATTACAAAGATTACGTTTTGACGATGCTTTTTATCAAATTTCTGAATGACACCTTTGAAGAATGGGTTGATGAATTAAAAGCAAAGTATCCCGATAAGCCCGATCGGGTAGCGAGAGCGATTCCGCGACTTCCTTTTCAGCTGGCGGATGATATCCGTTATACCTATCTTTACGACAAACGTTACGATTCAGATATCGGAGCAACTATCAACCAGGCGTTGCAGGGGATCGAAGATCTCAACGGCGAACTGCGGGGTATTTTCCGGGGTATCGACTTCAATGCAGAATCGGTTTTCGGAAATCAGCAGCAGAAAACGACCAAACTGCGGTTGCTGTTGGAAGATTTCCACGAATTGAATCTCCGTCCCAGTCAAATCGTTGTTCCCGAAGGTCAGACCGCTGCCGAAGTAATCGGTGATGCTTACGAATATATGATTGGTGAATTTGCCGCCAGAGCGGGACAAAAGGCAGGAGCTTTCTTTACGCCGCCGATGGTATCAGAACTTATGGGCAGATTGACGGCTCCGCAGAATGATGAAACGATCTATGACCCGACTTGCGGATCAGCTTCATTGCTTTTGCGGGCAGCAAAACAGGCTGATCTGAAAAAAGTTGGAATTTACGGTCAGGAAATCAATGGTTCAGCGTATGCTATGGCGCGTATGAATCTGTTTATCCACAATGTTCCGGATGCTCAAATCAAATGGGGCGATACTCTTGCCAATCCGCTGCATTTGGATGCCGATGGAAATTTGAAGCAGTTTGACGTGATCGTTGCCAATATGCCGTTTTCTCTTGATAAGTGGGCGGAAGGTTTCAACCCCGGCGGTGAAAGCGACGGAGAGAAGGACAAAAAAGGCAAAGACAAGAAGTTCAAAATGGAAGCGAGCCATGACCGGTTTCACCGTTTTGAAATGGGTGTGCCTCCGGCGAGTAAGGGAGACTGGGCATTTCTGCTGCACATGCTTGCCAGTTTGAAAAACTTTGGACGTATGGCGGCGGTCGTGCCGCACGGCGTGCTGTTCCGTGGAGCTTCGGAAGGAAGAATCCGTCAGACGGTGATCGACAATAATCTTTTGGATGCGGTGATCGGCTTGCCGGAAAACCTGTTTTTCGGAACCAGTATCAAAGCGTGTATTCTGATTTTCAAAAAGAACCGCAACACCGATGATGTGCTGTTTATTGATGCTTCAGAAAAGGATGCCCAGGGCAACTTGCGCTATACCAAAGGTAAAAATCAGAACCTTTTGGAAGAAAAACATATCAGAGCTATCTTTGATGCCTATACCAAACGCGAGGATATTGAAAAGTTTGCCCATGTGGCAAGTTTGGAAGAGATCAGAGCCAATGATTACAATTTGAATATCCCCCGGTATGTCGATACCTTTGAAGCAGAAGAGCTGATCGATATTGACGAAGTGCAAGGCAACATCAAGCGGATAAAAGAGGAACTGGCAACGGTGGAAGCCCAGATGGAAAAATACCTCAAAGAGATCGGTCTGTGAGGTGAAGAATATGAGCAAAATTAAAGAATTGAATGTTCAGGGGCGCAATGTCCGTTTTCTTACACACAATGGCTTGGATTATGTTTGCATAACTGATATTGCGGCGTTGAAAAATCCGCTTGAACCGAAAGATGTGGTAAAAAACTGGCTCCGCAGCCGCAGTACCCTGTCTTTTGTCGGCTTGTGGGAAAAACTGCATAACCCGGATTTTAAAGGGGTCGAATTCGACCCCCTTTTAGCGGAAGCCGGAGAAAACTCATTCACCATGAGTCCAAGCCGTTTTATTGAAGATTACAATGCCATTGGGCTGATTTGTAAAACCGGTCGCGGTGGAGCAACTTATGCTCATAAAGATATCGCCTTTGAATTTACCTCGTGGATTTCAGCGGAATTCAAACTTTATTTGATTACTGAGTTTGAACGGTTGAAAAGCGATGAACAGAAGTTGCTGGGCTGGAGCGTTAAGCGGGAGTTGACCAAACTCAATTACCGGATCCATACCGATGCGATCAAAGAAAATCTGATTCCGGCAGAGTTGACAGCCAAACAGACAGCGATCGTGTACGCCAGCGAAGCGGATGTTTTGAATATGGCACTTTTCGGAATAACCGCCAGAGAGTGGAGCATTGCTCATCCCGACTTGAAAGGCAATATGCGGGACTATGCGGATATCGCTCAACTCATCTGCCTTGCCAATCTGGAAAGCCTCAACGCCGTTCTGATTGAAGAACAACTTTCCCAACCGCAACGCCTTGAAAGATTGAACCAAGTTGCTATCAAGCAGATGCGGATTTTGACCGAAGAAAAGAGCAGCAAGTTATTGGGAGGCAATTGACATGAGTAATCGCGTTTCAATTCCTTCTTTTGCAGATTTTCTGAAAAATAATCCTCTGCCGATGGATGCCATAAACAGTGCTCAAGTTGCCGCAGAACATATAAAAGCAAGAAGATCCGAGTATGAAATGCTTCGTGATTCAATGAATCGACAAGCTGAATGCGAGATGTGGCAAACAGAAGGAGCAAAAGCAAATATCGAAACTCGAGATAAGTTGATTGAGCAAAACGAGTTGTTGAGGAAGCAACTGACAGAACAGACCGAAATACATCAGAGACTTGAACACGAATTCAAAATGGGGGCCAGAGAAGCGGTAATTACTCGAAGAATTGCTTATTGGTCTTTGGGTGTTGGTATTGTCGGAGTTATCATTGCTATAATTTCACTTTTCAGAGGATAACTATGAATAAACATATTGAAAAATATTTAGATCAATATTTGAATATCCAGGAACCCGACTATGCCGTTATGCTTACTGGGGAATGGGGATGTGGCAAAACACATTTTATAAAAGAATATATAAAAAAACGAAATAAAAACACAAAATGGTGTTTGAAAAAAGGAAAAAAATTAAGATATATTTCCTTAAATGGCATTTCTTCAACGAGTGCCATTATATCCAGTATGCTTTTCAATACACATCATGTTTTCTC
>SUVX01000053.1 GCA_015061725.1 Lentisphaerota bacterium | reverse complement strand
GCTCCGCTCCGATCCAAATAATGCCGGATGGAACCGGTTTTAAGGGGGCTGGTATTGATGGTCACGCTCGGAAAGGGGATTTGAAAGTCGTTATCGGTATTTCGCAGCAAGGAAATATTTTCCCTTTAGCTTCAAAAGCCGGGGCAACTTGGAAAGATATTACTGATGAATGGGATAGAAACAAAATCAAATTCAAGAATAGCAGTATTTTGATCTGCGACGGAGAATTGGGATCAGCTGAAGCATTTGCAGATTATGCCACTGAACAGCAACGCTGTCACTGGCATATCAAGCGGGACTTGTACCATATGATGTACCAGGATGGAGGACGATACAGAGATTCAAAGCCGATTCAGGATGCCCTTGCCGGAGTATTGGCAATAGAATTACCGCAAGATGACTTTCAAAAGGTTTCCGAGCAGGAAAAGAGTGATATAGAGGAGCGAATGGAGAAAGCTGAATTTGCCATAGATAAATTGATCGGATACTTTGACAATTGCGGATACAGTACTGCTGCAACTTACATCCGACGGGCGAAGTATGGAATGTTCGGCTATATCAGAAGATGGCTCAAATGGGGTTTGATTTCCCCACGAGCATCTTCCATGGTTGAACGGGTTATGAGAGAACTCGGCAGGCGGTTAAAGAAAACCGCCTACGGTTGGAGTGATAAAGGAGCGACAAAGATCGCAAGAATAATATTAAAACGGTTTACAAATGCTAAAGCGTGGGAGGACTATTGGCAAGAAAAAATGAATTGTGCAGGCAATGTTGCAGTCAACATTGGCAATTATAAATGTTTTTCACAAAATTTAGGACAATAACCAGAATTTAGCAATAGACAATTGCAACAAAAAATTGGACTTTTCTGCAAAAAAAAGACTTTTCATGGAGAACCGGACTAAACTTCATGACGCACTCTTCCTTGACAAAAAAGTCCAAACGGCTTGAAATTCCGCCCTTTGAATGATATATTATACAGATATACTCAGGCTGAACAAGACGAGAAACATACGCAGAAACAGCTTGCAAAGCGTCAGAGGCAAGTTGTTTCTGAAATGCCCCGCCTGGTCATTTTTTTTAAACTGAGCATTAAAAACAAATATAAAAGTTAGGGTATTAAATGAAAAAAGAAAACCGCAGTTTCTGTAATTTTCTTCAGCCCAACAATGTTCTGTGCGGTCTGACTGATACCGACGGAAAAGTTGTGCTTGGAAAATTGATTTCGCTTCTCAAGCGGCATTTTCCTGCGCTGGATGAGGAATTCACCGGCAAAGAAATCGCCAACCGGGAAGCATTATTCCCAACAATGATCGCTCCCGGTCTCGCCCTGCCCCACGCCCGTATCCCCGGACTGACAGAGCCGCTGACCGCCATCGCCTGCATCCCCGAAGGATGCGATTTCGGAGCTTCCAGCAAAGCCAAAGTCATGATTCTGCTGCTGACTCCGGTGGACAACCCCAATCTCCACATTCAGTTGCTCTCGGCTCTGGCACAGGCTTTCAAAGATGAAGCAGTTACTGAAAAAGCTTCAAAATGCACCAATGCTCAGGATTTGCTTGCACTCTTTTCTGCCGATGACACAACGATTCCCGACTTCCTCAAAGCCAGCGATCTTCTGGAACCCTTTCCTGCCGTTCTTCAGGAAACGGATTCCGTTCTCGATGCCATTAAAAAGTTTGCCATGACCAAAAGCGAGGAACTCCCCGTCGTTGACAACACCGGCGATATGCGCGGAATTCTCTCCATGGCAGATTTGCTCAAATACAGCCTGCCCGAACACCTGCTCTGGCTGGAAGACATGTCTCCCATTTACGAACTTCAGCCGTTCTCTGATATGCTCAAGACGGCAGATGAAAATAAAGTTGCGGATGTTATGCGCGAAGAATTCACCATGGCTAATATTGATGATCCGGCTGTGGTGCTTGCAAAAACCTTCCTGCAGACAAATCTTCCGCAGCTGATTATCGTTGATGCTGACGGCAAACCCGCCGGCATGGTCACCTTAAAGAATTTTGCAGCAAAACTTTTCTGGGAATAATTTATCATGAGCGAATCTTCAAGTGCCGGTAAAATGCCGGTAAAGGACATGATTGTCCGTTTTGGTATTCTGCTTGCCGTCGCGGCTCTGGTCGGTTTCGGCGGCAGCGCAAGCGGTGCATTGACCGGTCATCAGGCAACTGCCTGTGCGGTGTTTATCTCCGTCATCTTCGGAACCCTCTTCTTCTGGGGATTCCGTCTTGCCATCGCCTTCCTCGGTCTGGCGGTGCTGATTTTCAACAAGTCCATGGATATTCCGACTTTCGTAACTTCATCCTCTCTTGAAGTTATCCTCTTTCTGGTCGGTATGATGGTCATCGTCGGCGCTCTGCGCGACCTGGGATTTTTCACCTGGATCGTTCAGCTGATTGTTTCCATGCCCAATCTGAACGCCACGAAATTCATCTGCGTTACCGCAACTGCCAGTGCGCTGCTTGCCTGTGCGGTTGACGAAGTGACTTCCATCATCTTCATCGCCACCTTGATTTTTCAGGTTTGCGACCGTTTGAAACTCAATGCAACTCCTTACATATTGATTGCTGTTCTTGCAACCAATATCGGCAGTGCCGGTACCATGATGGGCAACCCCGTCGGTATTTTCATCGGTACCAAAGGACAGCTGACTTTCGGAGACTTCATGGTTTGGAGTTTCCCCCTCATGCTGGTTTCTCTTTTTGCAACGATCGCTCTTCTGCTGTGGTATTTCCGTAAAGATCTGAACGCCTTTAACGTCAACCTCAAGGCGCGTCTTGAGCGCGGTCTTTCCATTGCCCCCGTGGTCAAAGTCCCCTATATGCGCGGACTTATTCTCATCGTTCTTACCGTCATCGCCATCGCTTCTCACCACCAGACTGAAGAACTGCTCGGACTTGACAAGAACAGCGTTCTTCTGGTGATGCCCCTGATCTGTGCCGGTATCGTCATGATTCTCAAACCCAGCCGCGCCCGTTTCTACATTGAAAAAGAGGTTGACTGGTGGACTTTGATTTTCTTCATGATTCTCTTCGCTGTTGCCGGAACTCTGGAACACACCCACGTTGACCAGGTCATGGCAAACGGATTCTCAAAGATTGCCGGAAAGACTCCCGCAACGCTGGTTCCCTTCATCTTCACGGTTTCCGCATTCGGTTCCGCCTTTGTTGACAACGTGATTTTCGTCGCGGCATTCTGCCCTGTTATCGAACAGCTTGCCCTGACCGTCAAAGACTTCCCGTTGTGGTGGGCTCTGCTGTTCGGTGCCTGTTTCGGCGGCAACATCACCATGATCGGCAGTACTGCCAACATCGTGGCTCTGGGTATGCTTGAAAAACACGGCGGCAGCCAGATCACCTTCTTCCAGTGGTTCAAAATCGGTCTGCTCTGCACCATCGTTTCCGGAACTCTGGCTGTCGGCGCTCTGCTTATCTTCACGCCGCACATGCCCGATCAGAAGATCACCTTCCAGAAACTTGCAGCTGATTCCGGTTACACCCCGGTTGCGGCCGAGTTCCCGGCTGAACTTACCGGAACAATCAGCAAAATCAGCGGCAAAACTTATCTTGTCGGCGCAAAGGATGCAAAAATCCAGGTCGTTCTCCCCGCTGACAGCAAAGCTGAAGGTAAAGTCAAAGTTACCGGAACCGTCAAAAAGGATGAATCCAACAAGGCTTATCCTTACATGATGACTGTCAAAAAGGTTTCTGAACTTAAAAAAGACTGACCTTTGATTCCAGTTATTCCAACGGCGGACTTTTTCGTAAGTCCGCCGTTTTTATTTATCAAAATACTGTACTGCACTTGAAAAAAAAGAAAAAATGCAGTATTTTAGACGGTTTACATTTTCATATACAAAATATATCAACAAATAATCAGGGGGAATTTTTATTATGAAAATACCGGAACTGGCAGCGCTGCTGTGCTATTTTATTCTTGTGTTGGGAATCGGAATTTATTTCTTCATAAGAGACAAGAAGAATTCCGCCGGAGAAAAAGATTACTTTCTCGGCGGCAGAAATATGAACGGCTGGGTTTCCGCCCTCTCTGCCGGAGCATCTGACATGAGTGCCTGGGTGTTGATGGGACTGCCCGGCTCTATCTATCTTTCCGGCGTCGGACAACTCTGGATTGCCGTCGGACTTCTGCTTGGTACGATTCTTGCCTGGATTTTTGTTGCCCCTACACTCCGCCGTTACTCTATTGCAGCAAACGATGCGATTACCCTGCCCCAGTTTCTGACAAGCAGATTCTGCACACAGCGCAAGGGCATTATGGTCATGTCTGCCATCGTTTTTGTTATCACCTACTGCATTTACACCGCCGCAAGTCTCTATGCCTGCGGAACGCTTTTTAATACGGTTCTGGGTATGAATCCCAAAACAGCCATGCTCATTGCCAGCATCGTCATCGTGGTTTACACATTCCTCGGCGGATTCAATGCTGTCTGCTGGACCGACTTTTTCCAGGGACTTCTGATGTTGGGAGCCTTGATGTTCATTCCGATTCTTGCCGTCTGTCTGATGAACACACAGAACTTCTCACAACCGGCAATGACTCTGCCTGCCAATTATTACAATCTTCTTTCTGGCGGCAGCTTCAACTGGAAAAGTGTTGCCGACATCCTCTCCGGACTCGGCTGGGGGCTCGGATACTTCGGGATGCCCCACATTCTCATCCGTTATTTTTCCGTCAAAAGTGAAAAAGAAATGCGTAAATCCCAAATCATCGGCTGTGTCTGGCTTGCATTGATTCTGATTGCCGCCTGTGCCGTCGGTCTGATCGGCAGAAAATTTTTCGGAGATATCCTCGTCAACAGCAAAGACGGAAATTCTCTGGTCTTTATCAATATGGTAAGAAGTGTTTTCGACTGGATTGGTTCCGGAACAGGCCTGGTTGTCATTTCTGTTTTCTGTGCCGGTATCCTGCTTTCTGCCATTCTCGCAGCCGCAATGAGTACGGCGGACAGTCAATTGCTGGCATCTGCTTCAGCCTTTGCTTCTGATCTTTATAAACCGCTGTTCAGAAAAAACGCCTCCGACGGAGAAATGCTCTGGGCAGGCAGAATCATCGTTCTTGTCATTGCAGGCGTTGCCTATCTCATCGCCGGAAGTCCCACCTGTTCCGGACTGATGGGTCTGGTCTCCTGTGCCTGGGGTGCTTTCGGCGCCGCTTTCGGACCGGTTATCCTGCTGGCTCTTTTCTGGAAACGCTTCACTTACGGTGGTGCCCTTGCCGGTATCATTGCCGGATTCCTCGTTGACGTACTCTGGTATATGTTCCTTGCAAAAACCGGACTTTATGAAATCATCCCCGGATTCCTGGCAGGATTGATTGTATCTGTCGGTGTTTCTCTGCTGCAGAAAAAACCCTCTTCCGAGGTTGAAGAACTTTTTGAAAAAGCGCGTCAGCCCATTGAAAACACGTTGGCAGAATAACAGAAAATCCCCCCTTGCCCCGCTTTCACGGCGGGGCTTTTTTGTTGTTCAGGGACGGGTCAAATTTTCCAATTCCGTTAAAAACTGCAAGGCTTCTTCGCGGCAGGAACCGCACATTTCTTCACAGGGTTGAAGAGAACCGCACACAGCAGGACGCTCAGGACTGTTGAATATACGGCAGCGCATATTTTCATCAAGATTGACACAGGGGACTCCCGCCGGTTTGCCCTGCGGCATCCCGGGTATCTGGGAGGATATGGAGGGAGCAATACAACAGGCTCCGCAATGTTCTCTGCAAGTAAATTCTTTCATATTTCATAGTATACCGCAGAATAAGTGCAAATGCAAGTTAAAAAAGTTGTATTCTTCTGCAAACAATGCTATATTTACTTCTGTAAAAAGATGGCTCTGTTCCCTATATGGGTAGATAACTACCCGTAGGGTACTGTTCTTACTTTATAAAATACTTCGCTTTTCTTGAAAAGGGTTGGGGTTTGGGGAAGGGGAAAACTTCTTTTCTCGTGAAAAGAAGTTTTCCCCTTCCCCAAGAACCATCTACCCTTATCGGGAACAGCGCCAAAAAGATAAAATCAGGTGACAGGATGAATTACATCAAAAAATACGGCGAATACTTCTGTATCATATTATTTTCAACGCTGTTATTTCCGGCGGTACTCAAGTACGGCAGCGCATTTTTTACAGATTTGCGCTATCAGGAAATCATTGCTTCTGAACAGTATTCTGTTCCGGCGATTGCAACAGCTGTTGGCATATCACTTCTCCTGCCGGCAGCAGTATGGGAGTTTTTACGCAGAAACAGAATTTCAGCAGCCGACTTTTTCAAAGCAAATCTCCCCCTAGCTTTTCTCGGAGTCCAATATTTTCTGCCGCCGTCTTTTCCGCTTTTGATTATTTTTCTTATTCTGCTTTCTTTGAGTGCCGGAAGAACTGCTGCTCTGTGCAAAGATGTTGTTCTGCCGGATTACGGCAAAAAACGCACTCTGGCGGCACTTTGTCTTATCGTTATTCTTTATGCCGCATTCGGAGCAATTCAACAGTATCACTCGCTCAATACTCTTGCAATGTCATGGTTTGACTGGGGACACTTTTTTGAATGTCTCTATAATTTTTTCCACGGCAAACCCTTTCATCTCAATCTCAACGGCGGCAGTTTTCTCGGCTCCCGCTTTACGCCGACACTCGTTCTGCTGCTGCCGGTCGTGGCAACGGGAAGTCCGTTTCTGTTTTTCTTTGCCGGAAGTCTGCTGGTCTGTTCCGGTGCAATTTTCGTATTCCTTATCGCAAAAAGCGGAAAAGCTTCAAATTCAGAATCCTTCCTCTGGGGAATATGGTATTTGCTTATTCCCGGAATTACCAATATGAATTTGCCGTTGATTGACGGTCCCCATGAAGTATTTCTGCTTTTTCCGCTGATATTAGCAGCGTTTTATTGTGCGATAAATAAAAAAATAATCCCGGCGGTCATTCTGATTCTGCTCTCTCTGGGCGTCAGGGAAACCATCGGAATCATCTCTGCCGGATACGGATTTCTGCTCTTTATCAACAAAAAAAGAAAAGCAGGTCTCCTGCTCTTTTGCCTCTCACTTCTTTATGTTGTCCTCACTCTCAAAGTCCTGATGCCGCTGTTTGACCCGCCGGTACAGGGCACTTATGCCCATGTGGGATTTTATTCTCATCTGGGAAACAATATAACTGAAATCGCCTTATCCCCCCTGCTCAAAGCGGATGTATTTTTCTCATCTCTTTTCAACAAACACAACCTGCTTTTCTGGTGTATGCTTCTGCTGCCCTTTGCTGCACTAGCCTCAAATGCGCTGCTTTTTCTGCTGCCGCTGCTGCCGGAGTTTGTCATGGTCTCTGTTGACCGCCGCTTTGATACGCAGACAGTCCTGAGACATTATCAGGCATCCATTCTGCTTGTTCTGATTATCGCAACTCTCTGGGGACTCAAAAGAATGCGAGAGGGAAAAATCCATATTCCTTACAAGTATCTTTTTTCCGGACTGGATTCTTTTGATCTTTGCCGGGGAATATCCGGTATCTGTATGGCAGCGGCATTTTTCTCATTTTTCGTTTTCACCCAATTCCCGGGACTGTCTGCGACCGACCCGCAGCGCCGCAGTACAGACAACGGCGTCATCACAACTTGGGACGATGCCCGTCCCGCCCTGGAACGCATCAAAAAGCTGCTCCCCGAAAGAGCAAGTATCACAGCCGGTCCGCGCCTTGCCAGTATGCTCATTCCGCAGCATGATATTCATTTTAAATTTGCACCCGATGAAAAAACGCTGCAGGATTATGTTCTGATTGAAAACTTTTTCTCTTTCTACTTTCCTGAAGACAAACTCAGCCGTTATCTGATTCAATCGCCCCATTGGGAACTTCTGCATCAGGAATTTGTGGATGAACGCTCCATTCAGCTCTTTAAGCGTTCTGCAAAACCCTTGAAAAAAGAGCCGCCTGTCCGCAAAATGCCTCAAACGCTCTGGGAAAAAGCGGGACAGCTCATCCCCCTGCCTCTGAATGATCTTGAAATACGGGCAGTTCAAACAGCGCACGATACGCTCCGTTTCGGCGTCAGAATCACCAAAAAACGCAGCAATGATGCCGGGTTCCGCATCCATTTGAATTTTGCAGACGGAACAGAAATGAAATTTTTCACTTCTTTCTGCAACGGACGTTTTCCGGCTGATCTTGCCCAAACCGGAGATACATTTTTCTTTGCAGTCCGTTTTCCGGCAGGTAAACAAATTACAGGATGCCGTGTCAACGTCGTGGAATTAAAAAGTGCTGTTGCACCGCAGTAATTTTTTTGACTCAGTTGAAACTTTGCGGTTGAAATATATTTATTTACAGTTATATTATTTTCCGGAAATTTTCAAAATAAACATAACAAAAGAGATTTTTTATGAGCAATTTTATGGACAACAATCGGCAGGCGATTGCCGCCGATATTGAAGCATTTTCAAATATTCCCCAGCCGCCGCGGGAAAGTTTCGGTTTTATTGAAGATTTGAAAAAACCTCTGGAATATCATTTCACCCCCGGCAGGGGCATTGATACAGGGGAAATGAATGGAATTCTCTCCGATGGTGTGGAACTGATTATAAATTTTCCGGAAACAAAAGATTTTCCGCACACGGCATTTGAATCGCTCAACCGGGTGTTGAAGGCAAAAAATATTCCACTTGAAAAGGGGACTTTTCCGGTACATTTTCTCTATGATGACACTTTGGAACATGAAGAATACAAATTAAGCTGCAATAAAGAAAAAATCACACTTTCCGCCGCTGATTCCGATGGTCTGCGCCGGGGTATTTATTTTCTTGAAGACAAACTCTGCGCTTCTGAAGGCGCCTCCGTTCCTGCCGGAACATGGCAGAGAAAGCCGTTTGTCCGTCACCGGATTTCCCGCTGTTTCTTCGGACCAACCAACCGTCCGCCGTTTAATATTGATGAACTTACCAACGATGTGGACTACTATCCGCCGGAGTATCTCAACAAGCTCGCGCACGAGGGTATCAACGGTTTGTGGCTGACAATGTATATGCGTGATCTGCCCTCAAGCATTTTCCCAAATCGCGGAAAAGATGCCGAAAAACGTTTTGCAAAACTCAGAAAAACCGTTGAACGCTGCGGCAGATACGGTATCAAAATCTATATTTTCATGAGTGAACCCAAACTTTTCGGGAACGCTTATTATATGGTTTCCAAAGAAGATGCCAAAGATCATCCGGAAGTAATCGGACTTAATCTGGGCAGAGTCGGTTTTTTCTGTACTTCAAGCGAAACAGGGAAACGCTATCTGCAGGAATCCGTAGATTTGCTTTTCTCAAATGTTCCCGGACTGGGCGGCTTGATCAATATTATGATGGGTGAAGATAACGGTTCCTGTGTTGCCCGCATGGTCCAGCAGGAAAATCCCGATGCCACACACTGTCCGGTCTGCTCCAAGCGGGATTTTGCGGATATTTACCGTGAACTTGCGGAACTTTACGCAAATACCATTCACAAGCACAATCCCGAAGCTGAATACATCGCCTGGTTTTACGCGCCCGGTCAGAGGGATAACTCTGAATTCATGCACAGACTGTGCCATATCGCTGAAAAATGGCCCGATTGTGCAACGCTCATGTTCAACTTCGAGTCCGGCGGAACAGCCATGCAGCTGGATAAAAAACGGACTGTTTTTGATTATTCACTTGCATTTGTCGGTCCCTCTAAACTCTTTGAGGAATCCACCCGCCTTGCGCCCAGAACCGGTGCAAAACTTCAAGTCGGCTGTTCTCATGAAAACGCCTCCGTTCCCTTTATTCCGGTTCCGGAAAATCTTTATGACAAGTACAAGTTCATGCACGAACACGGCGTATCTGCCGCCATGCAATGCTGGTATTTCGGAAATTACCCCGGTTTGATGAATAAGGCCGCGGGAGAACTTTCGTTTGAACCATTCCCGCAAACAGCTGATGAATTTCTCTGCTCGCTGGCTGCGCCGGACTGGGGCAAAAATGCACCGACTGCGGCAAAGGCATGGAACTTTTTCTCTCAGGCTTACAGAAATTTTCCGGCAAACCTGTCCTTTGAATGGTACGGTCCGCTGCATCACTCTATCGCCTGGCCGTATTATCTCTTCCCCGTGGATCAGCCCATTGCGCCGAGCTGGATTCTCAACCAGTTTCCACGCACCAGCGGCGACCGTTTCGGGGAGTGCATCTGTTTCTTCCATACTTTGAAAGAGGCCCGGACTCTCTGTGAAACAATGAACAATTTGTGGCAGCAGGGCGCCTCTCTGCTTGCGCCTCTTAAAGAAGAATATGCCGACTCCCCTGCCCGCCTTGCAGATATTTATCTTGCTGAAGCCATTGCGCTTCAAATCAAAAGTACCTGCAATCTGCTGGAGTTTTACGATCTGCGCGAAGACATGCTCTTTTGTAAAAAAAACAACCTCAAGAGGATGAAAGAAATTGCCGAAGAAGAAATCTCCAATTCCCGCAAGATGATAACTCTGTGCGAACAGGATTGCCGTCTGGGATATCATTCTGAAGCAGAGGGATATCTTTTCTTCCCTGAAAAACTCAAAGCGCGTATCAAACTGCTGGAAAAGATGATTACAGAGGATTTCCCCCGCTTTGATTACAACGCCCCTTGGGTGGATGAATATACGGGCAAAAATCCGCAGGGACTTGTTGCAGAAAGTTCCTCAACAAGCAAAGACACCCGTTACCACCTCGGTGAAAACCGTTACTGGCAGACTTTCAATGACGGCAAAACGCTTTACATTAATTTACTCAATACCGGAGATGTCAATTTTCAAGTTATCCTTGAGCCCTGCCGGATGTGGGGAACGCTTACCATTGATATACGTTCAAACGGAGATTATTATGTCTCTTCACGCAACTTTGTTGATGACCCGCAAGTTGTCGTAAAAAGAGACGGCAGCGATATTCATCTTCAGATACCGCTGCACATCTTTGACGGTTTCCGCCGTCCGGGATTCCCCATGCGTTTCAACATCTTCGGAGAAAAAATCCACTGGGCGGAAACCAAACCCTGGCCGGGACGGCTTCAGCACGGAGACTACAATCCGCATGATGCCGGCTGGCTGATTGTGAAGTAAATCACTGTTCTCTGAGCCATCCGCTGGCAACAGCATGATCCATGCAGGATACCGCCCAGCGGTGGATTTCAGGCATGAAATCTTTTAATACGGACATCCGCTGCTCCACCTGAGCACGAACTGTCCGTATATCCGTTGCCTTCCAGGTATGCCCCTCTGTCAGCATATTGTGCAGAAAAGGCTGCATTTTGTCAAGGCAGTCGGCATAACGGGCATCGGGGGAACTGCGGGAGTCAAACTCCTCCCACAACTTGCGGATATATTCTCTCTGTTCCTCCGGCAGCATGGAAAAGAGTTTATCAGCGGCACGCTTCTCGCGTTCAGCTTTGGTTTTGTAACCGTCAACATCATAAGCAAAAGTGTCTCCGGCGTAAATTTCCACAAGGTCATGCACAAGAAGCATCTCCACAGCATGCAGAGGATCGACTTTTTCAACGGCAAACTCCTTGAAAAGCAGTGCCATGACCGAAATATGCCAGGAGTGTTCCGCATCATTCTCTCTCCGACTGCCGTCAACCAGAAGATTGCGGCGCAAAACCTGTGTCATCTTATCAATTTCTGCAGTAAACTTCAACAGAGTATCCAAACGGAGATTTCCGCTTGAAACAAAATTTTTAAAAATGTTGACCTGATCCATAAATACACCTTTTTATCAGCGGCTTTTTATGACGCCGCGGGCGGCTGCCAGCGGCGTCCTGCCGTATTTCTGTTTGAATTTAAATGAAAAATACTGGGATGAAGGATAGGAGAGAAGTCCGGCGATCTCCTTGACGGATTTGTTATTCTGACGCAGCAGATTTTCAGCAAGTTCCAGTTTGCGGTCAAGAAAATACTCAATGGGCGACGTTTGAAAATACTGATGAAACAACTGATTCAATCCGGTCGGACTGATTCCGGCAAAACTGCTCAACTCTTTCAAAGAGAGCTTTCCGTACAAACGGCTGTGGATAAAATCAAGAATACGCCGCAAATTCTGCGGGTATCCATCCTGTCTTCCGGAACGGGCGGTTTCCACAAGCAAATTGTAACATAACGAACAGGCACGGTAAAATGAAGAACTGCTGCCGGAATTTGTCAAAGCTTCAATTTCATCATAAAAATCATCAAGCATTTTCCGGTCATGGGGAACAAATTTATCAATTTTATCCAACCCCAGAGCATCTGCAATCATTTTCAGCATATTGCCTTTGAGGATGATCATACGCTTGCGGGCAGTTACAGGACGGCAATACATAGAACTGCTTTTACCGGGATAAACCAGAAACATCTCTCCGCTTTTAACATGATAAAGTTGTCTTTCCTGCTCAAAAACGAACTCGCCTTCCTGCACATACTCAAGAGATAAAATACTGGAATTTGTCCGTCTGGAATAACCTTTGCAATGCCAGGTGTCCTCTCCGATACTGTAAAGATAAAAGGGCAGAACAATATTTTCCGCCGGAAAGTCCCACATCCCCCGGCAGGAACGGACGGGATAATTCCGGTAGCGGATCGAAGAAACCTCCGGATCTCCGTATGTTTTCAACTGACTGTAATCATATTTCATTTTTTTGCGCCTGTAAAATAGACAACTTATTTTGTAATATAACGTACAAATTCCATCATGTCAAGCATTGTGAAAAATTTTTCAGGATATATCTTATAACAGATATCAATTTGAACCGTATCACAATACAGGAGAACTGTTCATGTCCAGACAAGTCACACTCGCCATCATCGGCGCCGGAGCCAGAGGCAACTGCTACGCCTCTTTTGCCAAACACCATCCGGATAAAGTCAAAATTGCCGCCGTTGCCGATCCCGATGTTCAGCGCAGAGAACGTATGGCAAAAGCCTATAATATCCCGCCGGAATTCTGTTTCAGCGGTTATGAGGAATTCTGTCAACACCCCAAAATGTGCGATGCTGTTGCCATTTGTACTCAGGACAATCTTCACGAAGCGCCCGCCATCGCCTGTGCGGAACTCAAATATGACATTCTCCTTGAAAAACCCATGGCGCCCACGGCTGAAGCCTGCCGCAGAATTGCCGAAGCGGTCAAGAAAAACAACGTAACTCTGGCGGTCTGTCATGTGTTGAGATACACGCAGTTCACCCGTGTTCTCAAAGAAGTTCTCGCCTCGGGTAAAATCGGAGAAATCATTTCCATTCAGCACCTTGAGCCTGTCGGTTACTGGCACCAGGCACACTCCTACGTGCGCGGCAATTGGAGAAACGAAGCCGAATCCAGCAACATGCTTCTGGCAAAGAGTTGTCATGATGTGGATTGGCTCAACGATATCATGGGTAAAAAATGTACCATGATCCAGTCTTTCGGAACCTTGCGCCACTTCAAAAAATCCGAACAGCCCGCAGGAGCCGCCGACCGCTGTATCAACTGCCCCCGCGAAGTGGAATCCTGCTGCCCCTACTCAGCTTACAAAATCTATTTCCGGGACCGTTACTGCCACAACAACACCGGTTGGCCGACAAATGTCCTGACTCCTGATGTCACTCAGCAAACTCTTGCCAAAGCCCTGGCAGAGGGTCCCTACGGCCGCTGTGTCTACGCCTGCGATAATGACGTTGTCGATCATCAGGTTGTTAACATGAGTTTTGAAGACGGCACTTCCGCCTCTATGACCATGACCGCATTCACAGCGCACGGCGGACGCAAAACCCGCATTTTCGGAACACTCGGAGAAATTGATACCGACAGTCAGTTGATCCATATCCATACCTTCCTCGATGACACCACTCAAACGATAGACACCAACACCGTCAATGACGGTGGTATCAATTCCGGTCACGGCGGCGGCGACTACGGTATCATGGAGGCTTTTCTTGAAGCGGTAAGTTCCGCCGACAAAAGCACCATTGTCAGCGGCTGGGAGGCGTCACTTGCAAGTCACCTGATGGTCTTTGCCGCCGAAGAATCCCGCAAAAACAATACGGTTGTGTTTATGTAATACCTGAACACTTTCACGGAGAAAAGAACAGAAAATCCCTGTTCTTTTCTCCGTTTTTGTTTTTTCTCCCTGTTTTTTGCAAAAAAAACTTGAAAACAGACCTCTTTTGTTGTAGTTTATGCAAAAAGCAATGAATCTGTATTATGAATAAAGAAAAACATATCGTACTGCTGGGTGCAGGCGCCGTCGGTGTTCTGCCGGCAGTCAAACTTCTTTTACGGAAGGATCTCCGTCTGACGGTGGCGGCGGATTCTCAGCGCGTTGAACGTTACCGCAGAGACGGTATATTTTTCAATGGGCAGAAGATTCCTTTTGACTTTGCCTCACCAGATGAGATGTCCAATCTCCCCCCGGCGGAACTGGTTATCATTGCAACCAAGACCCCGTCTCTTGAAGAAGCTCTGGTCAATATTATACCGCTGGTTGATGAAAAGACGATCCTGCTCCCGCTGCTCAACGGCATTACGGCAAGCGATATCATTCAGAAACACTTTCCCCGGAACACCGTCCTCAAAGGATATTTTCTCGGACACGCAAGCGTAAGAGAAAACAATCACATCTCCCATGACGGCATCGGGACATTTTTTGTCGGCGGAAATCAGCAGGCAGCTGCCGCAACTTACGAACTTTTCAGAAGTTCCGGCATCAACACCGTCGTTCCTGAAGATATCATCTCCGCCATGTGGAAAAAGTTTGTTCTCAATGTCGGTGTCAATCAGACTCAGGCGGTTTTTAAAGCCGATTACGGCACGATGCAAAAATCAAAGGAAATGCTTTCCTATGCCCGGAGTCTCATGCAGGAGGCTGTTCTCGTTGCCAATGCTGAACACGTTTCCGGAACAGAATCCATGGTTGAAGATGCCATGAAAGTTATTCTTGATATGCCCGGAAACGTCAAAACCTCCATGCTTCAGGATATTCTGGCAGGCAGAGTAACCGAAGTGGATGCTTTTGCAGGAACAATTTGTCAAAAGGCTGCGCTCTATAAAATTCCGGTACCGTTCAATCAGGATGTTCTGGATAAACTCAAATGAAATACCATGGGAGGATGTATGAAGCAATTTATTTTGATTCTGGCATCAGCCGTTTCTGTGCTGTCTGCCGGATGCTGTTGTCCGCAAGTTGTCCATCCGCAAAAAGCAGAAAAGGAACTCAAAGCCGTTCTCTACGTTGATGCCGGAGCAAGCGGCAACGGCGTCCACCATTGGGCGGCTCTGTTGAAATATTCTCCTGGAATAAAACTTTATATGATGACGGCCAAAGATATTCAGGCGGGAAAACTCTCCGGCATGGACCTGGTTCTGCTGCCCGGCGGATATGCACCAAGCCAATACAATGCGCTCACCGAAAGAGGCGCAATGGAAATCCGCAAGTTCGTTGAAAACGGCGGTGCTTACGTCGGAACCTGTGCGGGACTTGCCTCTGTTCTCAACGATAAAAACCGTCTGAAACTGTTGCCGTTCCACCGCTTGAAAAACTCGGGCGGAAAATATGGTACGCTGTCAGTGGAAATCAACGAAAAAGGCGCAAAACTGTTGAACGTAAAACCCGGAAGGGTATTCGTCCGTTACGCTGGCGGTCCCATTCCGACACCTGGAAAAAAAGCGCATAAAATCAGTACCGGAGAAATTCTTGCCGTCTACAAAAATACGGTCAGTTACGTCAACAAACCCCATGGAAACTTTTTCAACGAACCCGCCGCCATTTACGGTGTTTTCGGCAAAGGCAAAGTTATTGCAACCGGATTTCATCCGGAGCATTGGGATGCAACTCATCCGATTGCCATGGGGTGCATTTATGCAGTCACCGGCGTCAAAACCTTTCCTGTCATGCCGAAAAAGGCAATTCATCCGCAGCGTGTCGGTTACTACACCGGTGGCAGAAATTCCATTGACCACATAGAGGCAATGTTCCGCCTCAATGCTCATCCTCAGGTCGACATCAAATTGATCGGCGGACAGGAAATCAGAGAAGGCGATCTTCGTCATCTGGATATGTTGGTTTTACCCGCCGCCAATGCTTCTGCATATAAAAATCTGAAAAAAGATGATTTTATCCGTCAGGAATTTTTGAATTTCATGACGCGCGGCGGAAAACTTTTCGCTGTCGGAAATGCCTCAGCCTCTCTGCCGGAAAATACATCCGCAATCCCCGTTGAAAGCAATCTGAAATTAAGTCCGGAATTACTGCTGAAACACTGAATTTCAAGCGTAAAAAAACGGCATGGCTTTTTTTGTGAACCATGCCGTTTTTATTATGTAAATTTTCAGAATTTTTCCAATTCACCGGCAAAGGGAGAAAGAACTCTTTCAAGCACACCCTGCGTATAAGAAATACACATGCCGTAATTGGTCACCGGCACACCGGCACCAGCTGCCGCCTGCAGGCGCGACAGTATCTCACGGCGGTTGAGCATACAGCCGCCGCAATGGACGATTAACTTGTACTCAGAAAGATTTTCAGGATAATCCCTGCCCGCAGCAAATGAAATATCCAAGTCTGCTCCGGTACACGCTTTCAGCAGACGGGGAATTTTCACTCTGCCGATATCATCGTCCGTTGCATGATGAGAACAGGCTTCAGCAATAAGAACTTTATCGTGATCTTTTAAACTGCCGATTGCCCGTGTTCCTGCTGCCAGCAAGGGCATGTCTCCCTTGAGGCGTGAAAACAAAATGGAAAATGTGGTACAGGGTATTCCGTCTGGCGTATGTTTTACCATCTGATGAACAACTTGAGAATCACAGATGACCAAATCCGGCTTTCTGTTCAAAAGCGTCAACGCCTGAGGATATTCATCCGTTTTGACCGTCAACACCATGGCATCCCGGTCAAGCGCATCACGGATTGTCTGAACCTGAGGCATGATCAGTCTTCCTTTGGGTGCTTCAATATCTATCGGAACAATTAAAATGACCAGTCCGTGCGGCGGAAGCAAATCTCCCAACAGCGGCGGCGGAACAACAAAATCGTCAGGCAGCACCTGAATCAATGCCTGTTTCAAAAGGGAAAGATATTTGTCCCTGCCGGATAAATCTTTTCCGGAAACAGAAATAACTTCAGCGGCTCCCGTTTCTTTCAACAAGTTGACAAACGCTTCATCCGGTCCTGAAACATCGCATTTTGTCACAACGGCAACAACAGGAATCCCGCGTTTTTTTGCCTCGGAAAAAATGTTTTTTTCAGCCGTTCCACAAACTCCGGCTTCACAGAGAACAAGAGCGACATCCGCACGGTCAAAAACTTTAAGACTGCGTTTGACACGCTCTTCCCCGAGAGTGGTTGTATCCTCAAAACCTGCGGTATCAATGAACACAACCGGTCCGATAGGCAAAAGTTCCATGTTTTTTTCAACAGCATCCGTCGTTGTACCGGGTTGAGCTGATGTAATAGCGACTTCCTGTCCGGCAATCATATTGAGAAAACTGGATTTCCCGACATTCGTTCTGCCGAACAACGCAATATGCAGACGCAGAGATTTGGGAGTCTTTTCCATTTCACGCCTCAGTTGCAAGATCAGTCATGTGGATTTCTGCCGTATCTTCTCCGATATTTTCAAGAGAATGGGGCAAATCCCCCTGATAGGCAAGAAAATCTCCTGGAGACAGCTCTGCTGTGTTTTCTCCGCTGGTCACGCGGACTTTACCTTTGGTAACCAATACATACTCTTCACATCCGGAAGGATGCGGCTCTGAATAATGTTTTGCTCCGGGAGCAATGGAAACAAAATACATTTCAAGCCTGTCCGGAATGCCCGGCGCAGTCAAAATCTTGAATTCAACTTTGCCTTCATCATAAGCAATACTCATCAAACGGGTTGCGGGAATGAAGGTAAAACGTTCCGGTTTCTTGCTTTTGCCGTCAATCAAAACAGCAAGATCAACGCCCAGAGCATGCGCCGCTTTCCAGAGTGTGACCAGCGTGGGATTGACTCTGCCGCTTTCAATTTGAGAAAGCATGGCTTTGGATATACCGCTGGCTTCAGCCAGAGCCCCCAGGGACAAATGCCGCGAAAGACGCTCTTTTTTGAGATTCTTTCCGACGGGTGGAATGTCAAGTTCTGCCGTTTTTTTCATCTTTTATTCTGCTGTATTTTAAATTTTTATCTGCTGAAAAATGCTTCTTCAAGAGTCGGCGCAGTATATTCAACGGTTCTGGGAGCAATCAAACCGATTGCAGGTTCACAACGCTCCATATACTCAATCCGCAACGTGGCTGGAGAAACAGTTTTCGGCTTGATTTTTCCGGCTTTGAATGATGCAATCGCCTCGGCAGTCTTCTCGCGCAGGAGCTTTTCAGAGGCTTCGGGAGAAAGCATGATACAGCCCTGCTGTCCGGTGGAAGTCTTCACCTGACAAGTGACAACATCAGGAGAAAACGCTTCTGCCTCGGCACAAAGTTTATCACAGCCGCTGGTCATGATCACAGGAAGTCCATGTTCTCCGGCAATCAACGTATCAATGGCAAATTCTCCGGCAAGATTACCGTTCACCCACATATTCTGAATGCTTTTTGAAGAAAAAGTATGCTCCATCAAAGCACGGGGCGTTCCTGCCATGGCATGATAGCCAAGCAGAATAACGGCATCAGCTTCTTCAATACCGGCAAAACGGACTCCGGGCGTCTGTCCCTGAACAAGACGGACTCCGGGAATCAGATTTTCCCAGAGAATACTGTTTCCTGCACCATGTCCGTCACGGACAATAACTTCATCAGCACCGTTTTCCAGACAGGCGGCAGCGCAGATATTGACCTCGCGGGTAATCAATTTGCAACCCATGGCATATTTACCACCGTCGGCAGTTACAAATGCAGAACCGCTGACACCGCTGATTCCTTCAAGATCAGCAAAGATATAGATTTTCATTTTTTATTCTTTCCTGTTATTTTTTTGGTGCTTTTTTCAAAAGCTTTTCCAGGTGTTCAATATATTTTTTTGCACTGACCGGAATAAATCCGGTACGGGCAAACTCTTTTCCGTCAGCTCCGGCAAGAATGATCGTGGGAACACCCTGCACTCTGTAAATTTGCATCAACTGCTGATTCTGTTGGGCAATCGCGGCAGGCTTTTTTACAGCACGGGGAAAATCTGCTTTAAAAAGCACAAATTTTCCTTTTCCGGCATAAGCGGCAAACTCTTTTGTATCCAGAATCGTTTTATCCAGCTGCATACAGGGTGGACACCAGTCAGAACCGGAAAAAAGAATCAGCATCGGAATCTTTTTTGCAGCGGCAGCTTTTCTTGCCTGAAGATAATTTTCACTCCAGACGGCTTTATTCCCTGCAGCGAAACAGGAAACCGCAACAAAGAGAAAAACTCCGGCAAACAAAAATTTTTGAACAAAACGTTTCATCATATACCTCCTTTTTTTTCAGACTCTGTTCCAATATAATGCTGTTTTAATGTTTTATCAAGAATCAAAGATCACAGTTTGCGGATTCTTCCGGAACGTCCTGCCAGACGGCTCCTTTCATGAACCTGCGAAACAACCGGCATTTCAGGCGGAACAACCGCCTCAGTATCCGGAACATCGTCTTCAAGTTCATTTTCCGGAGAATCCGCTTTTTTCTGCACCTTTGCTGCAATCAGTAAAGTCAGTTCAAACAAAAGCCACCCCGGTAACCCCAGAGACAACTGACTGACGATATCCGGCGGCGTCAGAAGTGCGGCAATCAAAAAGATTCCTGTCACAAAAATACAGCGGAATTTTTTGACAAAATCAACTTTAAGCAATCCTGCACGAATCGGAATCAGCAGAAACACCGGCAATTCAAAAACCAGAGCAAACCCGATCAGCATCCAGATAATCAGTTTGAGAAAACTTCCGAGTCCGATCACAGGCTGCAGTTCAGCTGTTGCAAAGGTCATGGAAAAAATCAGAACCTGAGGAATGACAAAGAAAAATCCCAATGCCGCACCGCTGAGAGCAAGCAGCAGGGCAAAGACACAAAATCCGGAAATCGCCTTTTTCTCGTGTTCATAAAGTCCGGGGGCAACAAATGCGGCAAACTGCCACAAAACAACGGGACCAGCCAGAACAACAGCCGCAGCAAGTCCCAGATTCAACTGCACGAACAATGGTTCAAAAGGTGAAAAATAGTGCAGTTTTAATTCAGGCGGACAGATAAAACGAACCATCTGCGCTAAAATATCAGCAGAAAAATAAAGCGCAGGTATCAATGCGATCCCTATTGCCAGAATACACCGCCACAAAGTTCCCCGCAGGGCTTCAAGGTGTTCCAGCAAAGAACCTTCACTGAATTTATCTGATTTCATTATGCTTTTTTATCTTTTCCGGCTTCTTCTTTGGAAACATCTGCTGTTTCAACATTTTTTTCCAGTTCATCAGCCAATCCGCTGCTTGCTTTTTTGAATTCATGTGCGCCTTTTCCCAATGCTTTGGCAACTTCGGGAATACGCTTTGCGCCGAAAAACAGCAACACAATAAAAAACACCAGAAGCAACTCTGAAAAACCGATATTACCCATAATTATTACCTCCTTGTGTAATTTATATTATTTCTTACGCGAAACAAATTCGATATAATCAATTTCAAGCCGGGTATCAGATTTTGAATACTGACTGTTCGCACCGACTCCGAGAATAAAATACTTTCCGGGAAAACGTTTATATGCCCGGATAAAATCAGCCAGAACATCCCGTTCTTCAACAACCCATTCTCCAACAGATGTTTTGCGGTTGCGGATACATTCGGCGCGGACTTTCATCATACCGCCACCGTAGCTGATATTCTTTTTCGTTCCCAGAGCCGTATTACATTCCCAACGGTAAGCAACGCTTTTCTGACTGATCATTGTTCCGTCTCCGAGATAAACAACACCTGCCTGATCATCCGGCTCAGGTCCGTTTTTCGGAACATTGACCGGACGGATGACCCGCCAGCGCCAACGCATCACGGGATATTTCCGCAAATCAACTTTCGGATCGGTCATCAACACACCGGTCGCAGACTTTGATTCAACAACCAGAGATTTCTTATCCGCAGCAGAAGCAACATTCTCTATTTTAAAAGAGGTTCGGGGCACCATGAATATTGAACAGTGAAACTCCCAGGACTTGTTCAAGGATTCAGGATCATTGAAATCATAGCGCAAACCGACTTCACGCGCTGAACCGCAGTGCGCAAAAAACAAAACGCAAGTAATTAAAAGCGCAGATAATTTCATCTTTTTTCTCCTGAATATTTACGATAACGTGCCATAATATTCACAACATAAGCCCGGGTCGCAGCGATCTTAATCCGTGAAATAACATCTCCATCCAAACGTTCAGGCTTCCATCTGTCTGCCCGGGTCGCCCCCGCATTGTATTGAATAAGAGCAAGCGGAATCTGATCGCGGTATTTTTCCCAACGCTTGAGCGCCCGGGCAAGATACCAGGTCCCGATTTCAAGATTCAAGTCAACATCACACAATGCAGAATGGGAGGGAACTTTTTTTCCGTGAGCTTTCGCCCAATCGGCAACAGCTCCCTTCAAATGCACCTGCATCAATCCGACTTCGCCTTTTTTTCCGACAGCCTCTCTCTTGAAACGGCTTTCCTGAAAAATCACAGCCCGGACAAGTTGAGGATCAATTCCCCGTTGCCGGGAAATTTTTTGTATATTCTTCCAATATCTGCTGTCATCCACCAAAAGTCCATTGCGGTGTATCGTTTTTGCGGTAAAGAAGATACCGGAAAGAACAATGAAAACACCGGCAAGCAGCACGATGCAATTCCGCAAAGAAACTTTTCCAGAAAGACTCAATGTTTAAAATCCTTTTTGCTGCAGCATAAAACGATTTGCATTCTTTTCAAGATAAGCTGAAATCTTCCGACCGAGTTGTTCGGGAATAACAGCATCGACCAGAAAATCGGATTGTTCAATACGTTTTTTGATACAGGAAACAACCCGGTTCCCCAACTCCGGATCCTGATTGAACAGCAAAGCCGATCCCATCATGATATACATGGGGAAACGCGCGGCAAACATCTGGACACCTTCAACTGAACCGCAGAAAAAACGGCTCTGAAAAGCGACATCCCGCTGCGCTTTTCCGGAAAAGTCAAAACTCAACCAAACCTGAACCGGATCCACAACGGTCCCATCAGCATTCTTCATGGTATTGACAAAAGCAACTTTAACGGATTTATCTGCCGGGATTTTTTTCAAAACGTTGATCAAAGACTCCGCATTGCCGCGTTTTTCTTTAAGGTAACGGACAACGGAACCTTTTTCTCCGGAAACAAGAACTCCGGGGGCAAGTTCTGCAATTTCGACAGATTTTTCTCCATGATCGTTTCCGGTAACATGAAAAACGGTCTGTCCTTTGATTGTTGATTTGCGATACTGGACTGCTGCTTTTTTGAAAACTTTATCCAAATCAGCAGGCTTGTTCAGAAAAAACAAACCGACACGCTGACCTGATCCGTCAACAAAAAACCATACAGTTTTCAAATCTGTCAGCTGCACACCGCTTTTTTCTTCGTATTTCTGACGTTTTGCAACGTATTCCGGCTGATTCAACATTTCCTGAACAGCGGGATTACGGAGCAATGCTGCAACATTGATTTCTGCGGCAACCACAGCAGAGTCCGGCATATATTTCCTGACCGTTGTCTCCATTGCGGAGACAACGGCAACAACGGCAAACAAAACGATGGCAGCTAAACAGCGTTTCATACATTACTCCTTGACGGCAGCCGGAGCTTCCGCTTTTTTCGGCAGTTTGATTTCAATATGAAGTTCACGCAGCTGTTTGATGGTCACTTCGCTGGGAGCATTCATCATCAGGTCTTCTGCCTGCTGGTTGAACGGGAACGCAATCACTTCGCGGATATTGGGTTCATCAGCCAGCAGCATCACCATACGGTCAACACCCGGAGCAATACCGCCGTGCGGAGGCGCACCGTGTTTGAAGGCGTTGATCATGCCGCCGAACTTGTGGTCAACCACACTGCGGTCGTATCCGGCGATTTCAAAAGCCCGGTACATAAGTTCGGGGATGTGGTTACGGATAGCACCGGAAGACAGCTCGATACCGTTACAGACAATATCATACTGCCAGGCAAGGATATCCAGCGGGTCTTTGGCATTGAGAGCTTCAAGTCCGCCCTGGGGCATGGAGAAGGGATTGTGCGAGAAGATGATCGCACCGGTTTCTTCATCACGTTCAAACATCGGGAAGTCAACAATCCAGCAGAATTTGAATTCATTGGGATTGATAAGTCCGAGCTGACGTCCGAGTTCGGGAATGACGGCACCGCCGATTTTCTCGACCATTTTTTCCTGATCCGCCAGGAAGAACAGGGCGTCACCCTCTTCAACTTTACCGGCAGCTTTGAGTCCGTCAATGACTTCACGGCTGAGGAACTTGACGATGGGACTCTTTTCTCCTTCACTTGTCCAGATGATGTAAGCCATACCTTTGGCTCCGTTTTCCTGGGCGTATTTGATCATATCGTCAAAGAATTTACGGGGCTTACCGGCAACCTGAGGTGCACGGATGGCACGGACAACACCGCCGTTTTCAACGGTGGAGGCAAACGCCTTGAATTCACAGCCGCGGAAGAAGTCAGAAACTTCAATCATTTCAAGCGGGTTGCGCAGGTCGGGTTTATCAGAACCGAAACGTTTCATCGCTTCACGGTAGGGAATACGCGGGAACGGCGGATTGGCAAACTCTTTTTTACCGAACTTGGTAAAGACATCGGCAATCAGCCCTTCAATAACTTTAAAGATATCATCCTGCTCAACGAAACTCATTTCAACGTCCAGCTGATAGAATTCGCCGGGACTGCGGTCCGCACGGGCGTCTTCATCACGGAAACAGGGCGCAATCTGGAAATAACGGTCAAAACCGGAAACCATCAGCAGCTGTTTGAACTGCTGAGGCGCCTGAGGCAGAGCATAGAATTTGCCCGGATGCAGACGGGAGGGCACCAGATAATCGCGGGCGCCTTCAGGACTGCTGGCAGTCAGAATCGGCGTCTGGAATTCATTGAATCCCTGAGCCGTCATGTATTTACGGATCTCGGCAATCACCTGACTGCGGAGGATGATGTTGCTGTGAAGTTTCTCTTTACGCAGGTCAAGGAAACGGTATTTAAGACGCATTGCTTCAGGAGCGCTGTCATCTTTGGCAACCTGGAAGGGCAGAACTTCTGCTTCGCCCAGCATTTCCATATCCGTTGCACGCAGTTCAATTTCTCCGGTAGAGAGTTTGGGATTGACCGTTTCAGCACAGCGGGCAACGACTTCTCCGTCAAAACGGACAACGCTTTCAACACGCCACTTGTCAAGAGCCTGATAAAAATTCTGTTCCGGATCAATAACGACCTGGGTCAGACCGTAATGATCTCGCAAGTCGATAAAGATAACACCGCCATGGTCACGGACACTGTGAATCCATCCTGCCAATCTGACTTCTTTGCCGACATCACTTTTGCGCAATTCTCCGCAATTATGGGACCTGTACATTTTGCTTTCATTCCTTTTATTTAAGCTTTTTCCCCGGCTGAAAAACGGTTTTCAAACCGGAGTTTATAAAAAAAACACAATACAACATCCCAATATAGCACACATTTATATATTTTTCCAATGCAGAACTTGAAATCCTTGCATAGAAACGTCATATTATATATATGAACGCGCTGTTCCCGACAAGGGTAGATGGTTCTTGGGGAAGGGGAAAACTTCTTTTCACGAGAAAAGAAGTTTTCCCCTTCCCCAAACCCCAACCCTTTTCAAGAAAAGC
>SUVX01000140.1 GCA_015061725.1 Lentisphaerota bacterium | reverse complement strand
AAGCAGCTCCTTACCCCTTTGCTCCGACGAGTTTAATGCCCATTCTCGCAAAGGGGGAGCTGCTAATCAATGCCCGGGATATAAGATACATGGTAGGCGGGCTGAAGTGTGCAAACAGGGATGCACCTCTTTTTTTTGCGGTGTTTTCCTGTCACTCCAAAGAAAACTGCCGCCATGAAAAAACTGATTTTATTCTCTTTGCTTTTGCCATTGTTTTCTCTCTTTGCAGCGGAGATACGGGGCAGGGTCATTGCCGTTTCTGACGGGGATACCATTACGGTTCTGGATGAAATGGATCAGGGGAAATTTAAAATCCGCCTTGATAAAATAGATGCTCCCGAAAAAAAACAGGCATTCGGCAGCAAATCCAAACAGTTTTTATCCTCTTTGATTTTCGGCAAACAAGTTTCAATCAGATACAGAGCCGTCGACCATTACGGCAGAATACTCGGGGTCATTTACTGTGACGGAGCAGAAATCAATCTTGTGATGGTTCAAAATGGTTATGCGTGGCATTACAGCTTTTATGATAAAACCCCTGCATACATTCAAGCTGAAAAACAAGCAAGGGCAGATAAAAAAGGCTTATGGGCTGACTCAGCTCCTGAAAATCCGCGGCAATTCAGGCAAATAAAGAATAGCCGGAAATCCCGTTGAAGATTAAAACAACAAATTGAAACAGACCGAAAACATGGTTTCAATGGTACAGATACTGAAATCCGTAATAAACTTGAATCTTATTCAGGTAGTGTTGAAGTTGCTGCCAAAATATTAAAGAATTATTTGTCAGAATTTTACAGAAGTGCACAAAATGATAAATTAGGACCCGGTTTTAAAAAATCTGACTTGTATACAGGTGCAAACATGAGTATATTAGGAAAGGAAAATTTGGTTGATATAAATTTTAAGGATTGGCTTGTTTTATCAATGTGTGCTATCTGGAATAGTGGAATTGAAATAATTTATGCCAAGGATCGCATCTGTAAAAACAATTATCCTAATGCTTGGTATCACGCAATACATTCGTATGCGTTACAACCATATCTTAGAAAATTGGTGAATGAATGAACGAATGAAACGTGATATTTGGGAAAAAATCGGCGAAAGTACCCTGCGGATAACCGCCGCCCTTGCTGTTATTTTCGGATTGCCTGCAATTTGTTACTGGTTCCATCAGGTCCATCCAAAGCTCTTTTGGCATATTTAACAACAGGCGCAATCTCAACCTTTTTAATTCTACCTTTCGGATTTTTATATCCTTTTGCATATTTCTGTCCATACTCCGGTAAAACAACTGAAACAGCAGATAAAGAATCGTTCTCTTTTGCCCGGAACACTTGACAAATGCTTTTTGACGGAGTAATTTTATCAAAGGTTTTGTTTTTTTTATTATATAAGGTATTGTGAGTATGGTTTCCCTGAAAAATCTGTTGAAACACTTTTTTCTGATTCTTCTGACAACGCTCTCCTGTGCTGGGACGGAAAAGATTTCGCTTTCGCATAAAACCGGCAGCAGCGTGAAAACCGGTGCGGCGCAAAGTGAACTTCTCCCGGTCAAAACACCGGAATTTTCTCTTGAATTACTCAAAGAGTCTTTCAAAGTTATCATCAAAACACCCATACTGCCCGGAGAAAAACTTTTCAGCAACGGTAAAAAACATGACGAAGAACGTATGTTTACCGGTGATATCGCTGAATTTTTTATTTCTCCTGAACCCGACAGCAATGTTTATTTCCACATCGCCGCAAATCCCGCAGGGTTGGTTTATACCGCAAAAAAAAGAGACATCTCCTGGAATCCCCGCATCAAAACCCATGTTTCACGGGGAAAAAATTTCTGGATGGCTGAATTCATCATTCCTTACAAAGAGATCAATACAACAGCCCCTTCTCCCGCAACGATCTGGCGCGCCAATTTTGCCGCGAGCGTCAAAACCGGAACAGCAAAAAAATCGTGCAGCTGGAGCGGTGCTTATGATTTTCACAACCTGTCAGAATTCGGAACCATCCGCTTTGACAATAAACCCCTGCCCCGGATTACTGTCTGGGAGGCAAACTGCGATAAAATCAATATCAAATTATATCTCCCGCCGCAATATGAAAAATACCAAGCCGTCTGTGAAGTCAACGGCACACAATATCCGGCTGCAAAAAAAGGAAATACGCTTTCTCTGGAAATTCCAATTCAGCAGAATTATATTTTCCCGAAACAATTTGCTTCAGTCAAACTGCAGCTGCTTTCTCCGGAGGGAAAAGTCATCTATTCCCGCTCCGGCAGAGTGGAGCCTGAAAACCGCAGAACTCTGACTGTGAACAGTTTTTATTACACGCCCGATATGAAAACCCTCACCTATCAGCAGACTTTCGGAGAAAATGCCCGTATTCTGCTCAAAAACGCCCATAATCAAGTTATTGCCCGTTCTGCGGCAAAACGCTCAGGTTCGATTTCCCTTGCCGGACTCAAGCCGGGAAGGTATATCGTGGAGTTGTCCTCAGGACAATGGCACACTTCGCGTTATATCCGCCTTGTTCCGAAAGATTTTGCCGCAGTCCCCATTGCCGATTCTGACCGTTTTGAAATCAAAAACAATCTTTTTTATCTTAAAAACACGCCCGTTTTTCTCGTTGGAGCAAGCGCCACCCCGCGCAATCATCTGCAGTTTAAAAACGCTTTCAACATGAATACCGGCAATATCGGCAATCTTGACAATGCCGTTGTGTTCAAAGGACTGGGACAAACACGTTTTCTGAGGACTCCCTTTTCGTGCAGTTTTCTTAACAACAGCGCAGATAAAATCATCGCCAAACACATGAAAACCAATCCTGCGGGCAACCGTCATGTTCACCGTCTCGCCTATGAAGCACAAATCCAGCTGGCGGAGGGAAACATCAAAGCCCCCCGTAAAATTGATGCGGCAAGTTATTATGACAAACTTTATAAAAAATTGAAAAAAGAGTATCCCCAAAGATATTTTTCCATTCACATAGACAAAGCAGAACGTCTGCCGGACTTCATCAACAGCTGCGATATTTTTGAATACGCCTCCTGGCGTTCCTCTTATGCGGTCAACATGATGCCGAACCTCAATAAAGATATGAAAGATTTGCGGCAGAAAGCAGGTCAGAAGCCGTTGATTTTCTGGCTGGGCGGCTCCATTCCCAATCCGCATTGCCGCATGGCGGAGGAACTGCGCGCGGCGGTCTACTGCGCGCTCATCAACAATATCAACGGCGTGATCTTTCATCTGGGACACGGCGGACTGAGGCAGGAAAGAACACGCCTCTGGTCATTGATTTCAGGTATCAGCGCTGAAATCCAACCCATTTACCGGGAGTTTGCATCCGGTAAAGAGATTCCGGGATTTGTCCGCAAAGTCAAAGGCAACTTTGCTTATTCCGTCAGGAAGTGCGGAAACGTTATCCGTATGATTGCCGTCAACCTCAACCCTGCCGAACAGACTCTTGATATGCAAACTGCCGCCGGCAGCTTCAAAATCAAACTGTCTCCCTTTGAACCGGTGTATGTGAATACAGCAGCAAACATTCTGCCCTCTGACAGATAATCTGAAAAAAACTTTGAATTTTACCGTCAGGTGGAGTATATTATATATGTGAGGTTGTATTTTGTTTATTATCTCAGATATGGAGTTGTAACTGATATGAAAACTTTTGAAGATTTGTTTGCGGAACTTTCCGCAAAAGCCGCCAAGAACGATCCCGAATCCGGAACCGTCAAAGAACTTGCCAAAGGCACCCATTTCATCGGTAAAAAAATCGTTGAAGAAGCCGGAGAAATCTGGATCGCCGCCGAATATGAAGGCAGGGAACGCACCGCTGAAGAAATCTCTCAGCTGCTCTATCATCTTCAGGTGATGATGATCGACCGCGGACTGAAACTTGAAGATATTTACAGGTACTTATAATGAACGAAAATACCTCTCTTAAAATTGCCATTCCCAATAAAGGCGCACTCTCTGAAGGCGCTGTCAAACTTCTTCTCGCCGCCGGATACCGCTGTGGCAGAAGCGGCAGGGAATTGATCGTAAAAGACAATGATAACAATATCGAATTTGTCTTTCTCCGTCCCCGCGACATCGCCCTCTACGTCGGTAAAGGCATCATTGATGCCGGTATCACCGGACGCGACCTTGCCGCCGACAGCGGCGCAGAGGTAAGCGAACTTCTCCCCCTTGCCATCGGCAAATCCCGTTTCTG
>SUVX01000139.1 GCA_015061725.1 Lentisphaerota bacterium | reverse complement strand
GATACCGGCATCAATGATGCCTTTACCGACATCGCCCTCTACGTCGGTAAAGGCATCATTGATGCCGGTATCACCGGACGCGACCTTGCCGCCGACAGCGGCGCAGAGGTAAGCGAACTTCTCCCCCTTGCCATCGGCAAATCCCGTTTCTGCTTCGCCGCCCCCAAGGGTACGGTCAAAGATCCCAAAGAACTTGACGGCAAACGCATTGCGACAAGTTATCCTGAACTTCTGCGCAGCAAACTTGCTCAGATGGGCATGAGCTGCCCCATCGTCAAACTTGACGGTGCCGTTGAAATTTCCATCCGTCTGGGCGTTGCCGATGCCATCGCCGATGTGGTGGAATCCGGTTCCACCCTGCGCGAGGCGGGGCTTGAGATTGTGGGAGAACCCATGCTGCACTCTGAAGCGATCCTGATCGGTGGAAACGATGCGATTGCCTCCCATCCCGACATTCAGCGTCTGATCGGACGTATCCAGGGTATTCAGGTTGCCTCCAACTACGTTATCATTGAATATGATATCGAGCGCAGCAAACTTGAAGAAGGCTGCAAAATCACTCCGGGACTGGAAGCGCCGACCATTTCTCCGCTTGCCAACCCCGACTGGGTCGCAGTCAAGGCCATGGCATCAAAAAGAGATTACAACCGCATTATGGATGAACTGCACGCGCTGGGAGCAAGAGCTGTCATCGTTACTGAAATTTGTTCATGCCGTCTGTAAAATAATCACTATAAAAGGATTTCAGATATGCAAAAGACGATCCTTGAACGCGCAAGAGAAGTTTTTGACATTGAGATCAACGGCGTGCAGGCTCTGCGCGACGGTCTCGGTGAACACTTTGAAACGCTGGTCAAAAACTGCGCCTCCACGATTGAAAAAGGCGGAAAACTGGTCATTACCGGTATCGGAAAATCCGGTTATATCGGTAAAAAAATGGCGGCGACGCTTTCCAGCGTCGGCAGTCCGGCAGTTTTCATGCACCCGGTTGAAGCACGTCACGGAGACTTGGGTATCATTCAGAAAAATGACCTTTTGATCGCATTAAGTTACAGTGGCGAAACCGAAGAACTGCTGGTGGTGCTTACCCCTGCCAAACGTCTGGGCGTTGAACTGGTTGCCATCACCGGAAATCCCGACTCCACGCTTGCCAAGATGAGTGATCTGGTGGTTGAAATGCCCGTTCCCCGCGAAGCGTGTCCTTTCAACCTCGCCCCGACGACTACGACCACTGCGCTGCTGGTTCTCGGCGATGCGCTGGCTCTGGTTCTGCTGGATATGCACGGTTTCTCAAAATCCGATTACGGCAGACTTCACCCCGGCGGTGCCATCGGCAGAATGGTCACAACCAGAGCTGAAGATATTATGCGGAAACTTGAAAACTCCGCACTTGTCAAGGTTGAAAGTACCGTCCGTGAAACGATTTACGCCATGAGCCACGCCCGTTGCGGTTCCGCCATCATCACCGATGACGAAAATCATCTTCTGGGTATTTTCACCGATGGCGATTTCCGCCGCCTCGCAGAAAAAGAGGATAAAGTTCTTGAATTCACCATGAGTGAAGTCATGACAAAGAATCCCGTTTCCATTCAAAAAGATGCGCTGGCTGTTGAAGTCCTCAAAATTCTTGAACAGCGCCGCATTGACGACATTGTTGTCACGGATTCAAACGGTATTGTCTGCGGATTCATTGATGTTCAGGATCTGCCCGGACTTAAAATCATGTAATTTCCACAGGGGAGTATGCCGATTGTGAAAAAATTTGTTCCGATCCTGCTGTTGTGTTTCTGTTCAGTTCTGCTTGCCGCCTCAGATGCCGAAGCGGTAAAAACTTATGACGAGGGATACAAAGCATATCAGGCTCAGGAGTATTACAAAGCCGCAAAATTGTTTGAGGATGCCCGGCTTCTTGCCGATAATCCGACAATCAAGGCAAACTCCCTGCGTGCGCTGGTCGGCGCATGGAAAATGTGCAAAATGCCGTACCGCGAATTCAAAGCGATTGAAGCGCTGCTCTCAGGTTACCCTGAATTTGCCAATTTTCAGGAACTGGTCAAAAGAGAATATGAACTCGGTGCGGCATATTACAGAGGTGAACGCGAACCCGCCTACTGGCAGCTGCGTAAAATCTCCTGGTTGCAGGGCGAAAACAAGTGTATTGAAATTTATAACGCCGCCCTCAAACGTGCGCCTTTCATGCCCGAAGCCCCCGGTGCCCGGCTGTGTCTGGCTCATCTGTATGATGAAGACGGCAAAACAAAGGCCTCACTGGAACAGTACCGCATTATCATCCGGGATTTTCCGGAAACTGAAGCCTGCCGTTATGCGCTGGCGGCACTTGCCAACGGACTGCTGATTCTGGCAGAACAGGGCGACGGTGACGGTAAATTTATGGCTGAAGCAGTGGAGGTTTTAAACACGTTCCGCAAAAAATATCCCAAGGCGGATGAACTGCCGTGGGTCGAACGCAAACTGATTGAATGTAAAAACATTCAGGCAAAAAAACATTACGAAACAGCTTGTTTCTACGCCCGCAGAAATCAGAAAGAAACGGCATGCCGTTATCTTGCCGTCGTTCTCAGGGATTATCCCGAAAGTCCCATTGCCGCAGATGCAGAAAAAATGCTGGTGACTCTTGATAAATCATTTGCGCCCGGAGATTTCCAATCAGACAAAAACGGACATCTGCCCAAACTTGAAACATACACAATTCCGTCAGAAGCCGAACGGATTCTGATCACTCCCCGCGAGGATAACCATTATCTTGTTCCGGTTCCGGATCTATCAAATAAAATCAACCTCTCACAGGAGAAAAAATAAATGTTACGGGAAATTTTCCTCAAGACACTCCGTTTATCCACATTGCTTCTGCTGGCCATGCACTTTGCCGGCTGCGGTTACCGCATCGGAAACATGGGTCACCCGCAGTTGAAAAGTGTTGCCATTGCCCCCGTGGTCAATGATACCTTAGCCTACAATGCTTCGGCAAATATGCGCAAGCAGCTGGCTGAACGTTTTCAAGTTGACGGCACAATGAAACTTACCGGCATGAAACAGGCTGACTGCATTGTTTACGCCCGCATTACGGATGTCAAACTCAGTGAAATGGAAGCAAGTACCCGTGCTGAAGATGATTTTCTGCCCAATCAGTGGTCAGTTGAGTTGTCTGTGGAATTTTCCGTACTTATTCCGGGACAGACCAAACCGCTGATCGACAAAAGAAAAGCGAAGGGACGTGCGGAATTCATGAGCGGTCCGGATATTGAAATCAGCCGCAACTATGCCATTCAGCAGGCCTGTTTCTCTGCGGCGAAAGACCTCGTAAGTCAGGTCACTGAAGCCTGGTAAAATAAAAAAAAGGATTTTGACAGCATGCTGTTGAGTATTGCAAAAAAAGGACAGTCCATGTTCCTGCTGTCATTTGTTTTTTTTATCCTCACCGGAACAATTCTCCTGAAAACGGCCGGAGCAAAAATTGCGGGGGAACTCAGCTGGGTCGATTCTCTTTTTATGGCAACCAGCGCCGTCTGCGTCACCGGACTGGCAACCGTTCCGGCGACGGAGATCAGTTTTACCGGACAACTTATTCTGGTAACATTAATACAAATCGGCGGTATCGGTATCATGACTTTGAGTGCTTCGATCCTGCTGTCTCTGGGAAAGGGTTTGTCTTTCAGCAACACGCTGCTTATTTCTTCTCTGAATGACAACTTTTCCCTGCGGGGAACAGAAGGTTTAACTCAAACTGTTATCAAATACACTTTTTTGAGTGAAGCGTGCGGAATGCTTGTCATTTATATTGGTATTCTGCTCAACGGCGGCAACTGGCTGACCTCTCTCTGGAATTCTTTTTTCCTTGCCGTATCCAGTTTCTGCAACGCCGGATTATCCCCCTTCAACGACAGCATGGCAGGTCAGCATGTTTTAAGCAAGTTCGGCTGCATCGTTCTGATGGTCAGCGGCGGTCTCGGTGTTTATGTGATCTATGATCTGCTCCAGGTCATCAATAAAAAACAGCAGAAATTGCGTTTGCACTCCAAAGTAGTTCTGGGAACAACTGTTCTTCTGCTGACGGGGGGAACCTTGCTCTTTAAATTCACAGGACTTAAAAACGGTTCCCAGCTTGACTGGCTGGATGCATTCTTTCTTTCAGCATCATGCCGGACTGCCGGATTTTCCACGTTCAATATCGGGACGCTCTCTGATGCCGGACTTTTGACGGCAATGGTCCTTATGCTCATCG